>JAFOYK010000031.1 GCA_017424665.1 Oscillospiraceae bacterium | reverse complement strand
GAATCCGCAGTAAATCCCGAAGCACGTTGGGAACTTATCAAACAGGCAGAACAGATCATTGCTGACGAAGCAGTTATCCTCCCTGTATACCAGAGCGCAAACGCATCTCTTGTAAAAGCAGATGTTAACGGAATCGAATTCCACGCTGTTGGCCTCAACCGTGTATATACTAACGTAACTTTCGGCTAATCCAAACTTAAGTCCGGTTAATTTGATTATTTAAGGTCTTACAGTGGCCCGTTACAAAGCGGGTCACTGTATGCTTTTATATAAGGAGGGGTATTCCCCAGTGAAGAAATATATATTTAAGCGAGTTTTGTACTCTTTGGTCGCAATTCTCGTGCTTCTTCTTCTCCTGTTCCTGATGCTCGACCTCATGCCCGGTTCTCCGTTCAACGACGATAAGCTTTCCCAGGAACAGATAGATGTTCTTTACCAGAAATACGGTCTTGATGACCCGTTCTTAGTTCGCTATTTCAGATACCTTTTTAATATTGTTAAAGGCGATTTCGGCGTTTCCTATAATATCGCGTCTAACGTACCGATAACAGACCTGTTGCAGACAAGGCTGCCCACATCCATCCGTCTTGGCGGACAGGCAGTTTTCCTTGGCGCATCCATCGGTCTTCTTCTCGGTCTTGTTGCGGCTCTTAAACATAACACGATTTTCGACACCATCGCGACCATCATCTCCGTTCTCGGTGTTTCGCTTCCGTCCTATGTTTTCGCGCTTGCTCTTTCCTATGTTTTCGGTTACCGCATGGGCTGGTTCCCGCTTCTCTATGCTTCCGAAACTCCGTTCATTTCCTCCGTTCTTCCGACCGTTGCGCTTTCCATGTTCTCCATGGCAAACATCGCAAGATTCACCAGAACCGAAATGCTCGAAGTTCTCCGCAGCGACTATATGCTTCTTGCTGAAAGTAAAGGTATAAGCGGCCCCACTCTTATAATCCGCCATGCTCTCCGTAACGCACTTATTCCGATTATTACCGTTCTCGGTCCGCTGATTGTTAACACCATGACCGGTTCTCTCGTTATCGAAAAGATCTTCTCCATCCCCGGTATCGGTGAACTCATGGTACGTTCCATCCAGCAGAACGACTATAACGTAACCATCGCTCTTTCTTTCATTTACAGCCTTATGTATATCGGCATAATGCTTGTTGTTGATATCCTTTACGGTATCATCGACCCGAGAATTCGTCTTTCGAAGGAGGATAATCATGAAAGCTGAAAATTTTGATTACTCCGCTCTTCCTCAGGACGCTTTCGAGCTTACCCATAACGACATACATAAACATGTTGACCGCAACTTTGCTTCCCAGAACTATTGGAAAGATGCCCTTGTTCGCTTCCTTCGCAACAAAGGCGCAATTTTCGGTCTTATCATGATTGCCATCATCATTTTCTTCGCCGCTTTCGGTCCTTCCATGACTCCCTATACTTATGAGAGCCAGATAATCGAACAGCAGAACCTTGCTCCGAGAATTCCCGGTCTTGAAAAGCTCGGAATTTTCGACGGCAGCGAAACCATGATCCTCGGCGAAGTTAAACTTGAAAAGAACGACTATATCTCCAAAGGCTATGAAGATGTTTATTATTGGTTCGGTTCCGATACCCTCGGCCGCGATATCTTCACCCGTGTCTGGGAAGGAACCAGAATCAGCCTTTATATCGCAATTGTAGCGGTTATTATCGACGTTCTTTTCGGTCTTTCCTACGGTCTTATTTCCGGTTATTTCGGCGGAAGACTTGATGCGATCATGCAGCGCTGCGCTGAGATCCTCAACAGTATTCCTAACCTTGTAATCGTAACCCTCATGATCCTTGTTCTCAGCCCCGGCCTTGGCGCAATCATCGTTGCGCTCATGATCACCGGCTGGATCCCCATGAGCCGAATTGCCCGCGCCCAGATGCTTAAACTTAAGGAACAGGAATTTGTTCTTGCTTCCAAAACTCTCGGCGCTTCCCCGATGCGCATAATCTTCAAAGAAATTATGCCCAACATCATCGGCCAGATCATTACCCAGACCATGTTCTCCATTCCCCACGCAATTTTTACCGAGGCATTCCTTGCTTTCGTAGGTCTTGGTATTCCGGCACCTATGGCATCTCTCGGTACTCTTATTTCCGACGCATACAAGAACTTCACAACTCACCCCTATATGATCCTTTCTCCGCTGATCGTTCTTGCATTGCTCATGCTCAGTTTCAACCTTCTTGCGGACGGTCTTCGCGATGCCCTTGACCCGAAACAGAAAGATATGTAAAGGAGGGACAGATTTATGCAGGAAAAAGGCGATTTTATCCTTAAAGTTGAAGGTCTGTCCGTTTCTTTCGCAACAACCGCCGGCAAAGTTCACGCTCTTCGTAACGTGGATTTTGCGGTAAGACGCGGCGAAACCGTTGCAATCGTTGGCGAATCCGGTTCCGGTAAATCCGTAACCGTTAAAACCGCCATCGGTATCCTTGATACCAACGGAAAAGTTGAAGCAGGCAAAGCCCTTTTCACCTTCAAAAACGACAAAGGCGAGGAGGAAACCATCGATCTTCTCACCCTTTCCAAAAAACAGATGCGCCAGACCATCAACGGAAAACGCATTGCAATGGTTTTCCAGGACCCCATGACCTCCCTTAACCCCACCATGACCATCGGTGATCAGATTATGGAAGGTATGATCTGGCATTTCAAAACCCCGAAAAAAGAGGCATGGAAACGTGCCGTTGAACTTCTCGATATGGTCGGAATCACCGATCCGGAAAAGCGCATGAAGAACTATCCTCACCAGCTTTCCGGCGGTATGAGACAGCGTGTTGTTATCGCAATAGCTCTCTCCTGCAACCCGGATCTTCTCATCTGCGATGAACCTACCACCGCTCTTGACGTTACCATCCAGGCAAAGATCCTTGAACTTATCAAAGAAGTTCAGCAGAAACTCGGCATCTCCGTTATTTACATCACCCACGACCTTGGCGTTGTTGCAAAAGTTGCGGATTTCGTAAACATCATGTATGCCGGAAAAATCGTTGAAAAAGGAAGAGTTGATGAGGTCTATTATGACCCGAGACATCCCTATACCTGGGGTCTTCTTTCCGCTCTTCCCGATCTTGAAACTCACGACGAAAGACTTTACGCAATTCCCGGAAGCCCGCCCAACCTTCTTCATAAAGTTAAAGGCGACGCTTTCGCACCGCGTAACGAATTCGCGCTTAAAATCGACGAAATTGCCGAACCGCCCATGTTCTGGGTTTCCGACACCCACTGTGCCGCAACCTGGCTTCTTGACGAAAACGCACCGAAAGTCGAAATGCCGAAAGAACTTCGCGCAAGAATTGACCGCATGCTGAAGGAGGAGAAATAAATGGAAGAAAGAACTCCGCTTCTTAAGGTAGAAAACCTTAAACAGTATTTCCCCATCAGCAAAAAATTCACCGTAAAAGCCGTTGATGACGTTTCTTTTGAAATTTATCCCGGCGAAACTTACGGACTTGTTGGCAAATCCGGTTCCGGTAAAACCACCATCGGCCGTTCCATAATCCGTCTTTATGACCCCACAGCAGGTAAAATCACCTTCGACGGTGTCGATATCACCGGTAAAATGAGCGCAGCCGACGAGAAAAAACTCCGCACCGAAATGCAGATGATTTTCCAGGACCCGATGGCTTGCCTTAACCCCCGCCAGAAAGTTGCCGACATCATCGGCCAGGGACTCGATATCCACCATCTTTATACCGATAAAGCAGACCGCGACGCAAAAATTGCAAGAATTCTTGAAAAAGTTGGTCTTGCTCCGGAACACGCGGAGCGTTATCCTCACCAGTTCTCCGGCGGCCAGCGCCAGCGTGTCGGTATCGCAAGGGCTCTTATCATGAACCCGAAGCTTATCATCGCTGACGAATGTATCTCCGCTCTGGACGTTTCCATCCAGGCACAGGTCGTTAACCTTATGAGAGATATTCAGGAAGAAACCGGCGCAGCTTATCTCTTTATCGCCCATGACCTTTCGATGGTAAAATATATTTCCGACAGAATTGGCGTTCTTCACCTTGGCCATCTTGTTGAAACCGGTACCACCGAAGAAATTTTCGCAAACCCTGTTCACCCTTATACCCGAAGCCTTATTTCCGCAATTCCTCACCCGAACCCCGCAGTTGAAAGAGTTCGCACTTCCATCCATTACGATTATTTCACCAGCGGAATCGATTATCTTGCGGGCGAACTTCGCACCATTGAGGGTACCCACAAAGTTCTTGCAACCGAAGAAGAATTTGAAAAGTGGACCAAAGCAGAGAAAAACTACCGTTAATTTCACCATAAACCGTTGCCAAAAACCCGTGCTCATAATTTTGAGCACGGGTTTTTGGCTTTTATCCGTTTGAGCACGCGTAAAAATTCCCCTTGACAGCCGAAAAGAACGGTGGTAATATGTAATTGATATCAAAATGATATCTAAACCGTTTATAACATCTTAAGAAAGGATGATAATTTAATGAACGCAAACGTAAAAAACGATTACAACAAAGTTCTTAACCCCAAAAACGGAATGGCAATGCTCTTTATGCTCATTCTCGGCGAACTCGCAACGCTTGCGGGTTTCATCGGCGGAATCGTCATGCTCGACAGCGGATTTTTGTTCCCGCTTTCTTTGATTCTTGTGATCCTTTGTGCTATACTTGCTTTTATAGTGCTTCCGATACTTTTTGGCGGTCTTCGCACCCTTCGTCCCAACGAAGCTTATGTTCTCACCCTTTTCGGTGAATACTACGGAACCCTTTACGGCCCCGGATTTTTCTTCATAAATCCCTTTGCCGCGGCAATCAACCCCGCTTCCGAAAAGGCCCTTGAAAAAGCAGCTGTTGCAAATGCGGAAGCAGCCGCTTCCGGCAAAGCAACCACCGCAAACGTTCAGCTTTCCACCAACAAACGCGTTTCCCTTAAAGAAATCACCCTTACCAACGATAAACAGAAAATAAACGACCAGCTCGGCAACCCCGTTATCATCGGAACCGTTGTAATCTGGCACGTTACCGACCCGGCAAAGGCTGTTTTCAACGTAGATAACTACGTCGAATTTCTTTCCACCCAGTGCGATGCGGCTCTTCGCAACATCGTAAGAGAATATCCTTACGATGAATCCGAAGAGGGCGACGAAAAATCTCTCCGCGGTTCCAGCCTTGAAGTTGCCCAGCGCCTTAAAGACGAGATTCAGTGCAGAGTTGAAATCGCCGGAATCGAAGTTACCGAAGCAAGAATCACCCACCTTGCCTATGCGCCCGAAATTGCCGCCGCAATGCTTCAGCGCCAGCAGGCTTCCGCTATCATTGCCGCAAGAAAACTCATCGTTGACGGCGCCGTAGGCATGGTGGAAATGGCTCTTGACCGCCTTCAGGAAGATAAGGTAGTCGATATGGACGAAGAACGCAAAGCCCAGATGGTTTCCAACCTTCTCGTTGTTCTTTGCGGAAGCAACGATGCCCAGCCCATCGTAAACACCGGCTCTATTTATTAAATGATTATTATTGAAAAAATCTGAAAGGGGGCAAAAGCCTTTGGCAGAAAAAGAGAAAAAACAGCTTTTGCTCCGGCTTTCGCCGACTTTGTGGGAAGAAGTTTCCCGCTGGGCGGAAGACGATTTCCGCTCGGTAAACGGGCAGATAGAATACATTCTTACCGAAGCGGTTAAAAAACGCCGCAAGGTAAAAATTGAAGAAGAAACAGAAAAATAAAAAGGGAAAGCGGCGGCTGCCGCTTTCCCTTTTTTGTTTTTTTTCGGTATTATTCGATTTCCAGAGTTCTGCTTTCGGGAAGAACCTGTTCCTTCTTCGGAAGAACAAGCTTGAGAACACCGTTTTCATATTTTGCTTTGATTTCCTCCGCCTTAATTCCGGAGATATCAAATTCTCTGTTATAGGATCCGAAAGAACGCTCCATGCGTACAACCTTATTTTCCTTGTCTTTTTCTTCAAAGCGGGAATGTCTTTCTGCGTGGACACGGAGAACGTCACCGTTTACGTCAAGGTGAATATCCTTTTTTTCAAAACCGGGAAGGTCGGCCTCAAGAAGATAATGGTCGCCTTCGTCCGCAACATCGGTTTTAAATTCGGCAAGGGCAGGAGCTTCAAAAAATCCTGCAAAGGGGTTAGCAAAGAATTTCTTTTCAAATTCTTCCATTTCGCGGAAGGGGTTATAGCTTTCTACATGATGATTATTTCTGCGTGCAAGTTCAAACATAATAATGCCTCCAAAATTTTAAATAGGATTTTTGTTTTTTTAGACGGAAATGAGCTTTGATTTTTCGATGTGTTCCATCGGAGACCATCTCTTTTCTCTTTTTATTTGTTTTCTATGTCATTTCCTTCTGACAATTATGTTATACCCCCGAAAATCGTATATTTTATTATACTTTTTTGAACAAAATGTTAATTTTAGCACTCTTTTGTTCAGAGTGCTAACAATTTGTATTTCGGCTGATTCAAGCCCTTTTTTCAATTGTTTTAAAAACAAAATTTAAAAATTGAAAGTTAGAAAAACGAAGAAAACAAGAGAAAAACGAAGAAAAACGAAGCAATCAATTTGTAAATTGAATTTTTTCAAAAAACTTGTTGACAAAGGCGGTTTGTTTAATTATAATAATGACTGTCGCTTTTGAATGAAAGTAAAATTATAAGGAAAATTAATCGGAGGTAAACGCTATGTCCACTACTATGCCGAACGCTTCTACTATCGAGCGTAAATGGTATGTTCTTGACGCTGAAGGAAAATCCCTTGGCCGTGTTGCTGCACAGGCTGCTGTTCTTCTTCGCGGTAAACACAAAGTAGATTTCGTTGCTCACGCAGACTGCGGCGATTACGTTGTAATCATCAACGCAGAAAAAGCTGTTCTTACCGGCAACAAACTCATCCAGAAAAAATATTATCACCACACCGGTTATGTAGGCCACCTCAAAGAGGTTAACTACAAAACCCTTATGGCTAAAAACCCCGCTTTCGCTATGAAACTTGCTGTTAAAGGCATGCTTCCCCACAACAGCGTTGGCGCAAAAAGCCTTACCCGTTGCCACATCTATGCTGGTGCAAACCACAAACACCAGGCTCAGGCTCCCGAAGCTTGGGTAAAATAATCGAAAGGAGAACGTAAACTATGTATAATTCTAACCCCTACTTCTACGGTACCGGCAGAAGAAAAAGCTCTGTAGCTCGTGTTCGCGTTTATCCTAACGGCACTGGCGCAATCACCATCAACGGCCGCGACATCGACGAATATTTCGGCCTTGATACCCTTAAACTCATCGTTCGTCAGCCTATGGAACTCACCGAAACCATCGGCGCATTCGACATCGTTTGCACCGTTGCAGGCGGCGGCGTAACCGGCCAGGCAGGCGCAATCCGTCACGGCCTTTCCCGTGCTCTTCTTCAGTACAACGAAGAACTCAGACCCGTTCTCAAAAAAGCCGGTCTCCTTACCCGTGACCCCAGAATGAAAGAACGTAAAAAATACGGTCTCAAAAAAGCACGTCGTGCACCTCAGTTCTCCAAACGTTAATCGTTATTCGGAACATTTTCAGAACCTCACCTTTTGGTGGGGTTCTTTTTTTATCGGCGCACTGAGGTGTCCTCGCAAGCATGGCTTGCTGCGGGTCGACGCTGAAAAACGCTCCACCGGAGCGTTTTTTTAACCGTGCGACCAGTTCTCCAAACGTTAATCTCGTTTTGCAGAATACTTGTTTT
>JAFOYK010000123.1 GCA_017424665.1 Oscillospiraceae bacterium | reverse complement strand
GAAAAACGTTCTTCTTGAACCTTACTACGCTTTCCGTCTTGAAGTGCCTTCCGAACAGATAGGAAGGGCCATAAACGACGTTCGTGAAATGAACGGAACATTCGGCGCTCCGGAAACAAAAGGAGATATGGTCGAAATTTCCGGCCGTGCGCCAGTTTCAACAATGCGTTCCTATCTTAAAGACGTTCTTTCCTATACCCACGGAAGGGGAAAACTGGTCTGTTTTTCCGACGGTTACGCCCCTTGCCACAACACCGAAGAAGTTCTTGCGGAATTCGGTTACGATCCGGAAGCGGATGTTCTCAACAGCCCGGATTCCGTTTTCTGTTCCCATGGCGCGGGAATAAATATCAAATGGAACGAAGTTGAAAAACATATGCATGTTTCCAGCGGAATTGATTTCAATATCGAAAACGGAATTCCGCTTATTCCTAATATAAAAGTTTTCCGACGCAATTTCAGCATTGATGAAAAAGAGCTGGAAGCAATAATGGAAAGGGAATTCGGCCCGATTCGCAGAAAGCAATATTCTGAAGCGGTTATTGACAGACCCAAAGAATATAAAGTTTCCGCTCCTAAAAAGAAAGATTATCTTATAGTTGACGGTTATAACATAATTTTCGCCTGGGAAGGGCTTAAAAAACTTGCTTCCGAAAATCTTGATGCCGCAAGGCATATACTTATGGATATTCTTGCGAATTACCGCGGATATACAAAATGCGAACTTGTTCTTGTTTTCGACGGTTATAAGGTAAAAGGAAATTACGGCGAAAATTCGATTACCACGATATCCATGTTGCCTATACCAAGGAAAACGAAACCGGCGATATGTATATCGAAAAACTTGTTCAGGATATCGGAAAAAACTATAACGTAAAAGTTGCAACTTCCGATAACCTTATTCAGGTTGCGGCTTTGAGAAACGGCGTTTTAAGAATGTCTGCAAACGAACTTCGCGAAGAAGTTGAATTTATTAATAAGCAGATTCAAAACACTCTTGAAACTTACGGAAGAAAAAGCTTTTACCGACCGTTTAATAATATTGATAAGCTGATTTAAAAAAGGCGCAGGATTTCTGCGCCTTTTTTGAAATTCTGCGAATATTCACGGAAAAATTTCGTCTTTATGGATGAAGGCCCTCAAAAAAACAAAACCGAAAGGAGGAATCTTTTTGGAGGACGCAAAAATAATTGAACTTTATAACGCAAGAAGCGAACTTGCTGTTGCGGAAACAGAACGCAAATTCGGAAAAATGCTTTTTTCAATAGCTATGAATATTCTTTCGAACAGGGAAGACAGCGAAGAAACGGTCAACGATACTTACGGAAAGGCCTGGAGCAGTATTCCGCCGCAAAAACCGGATTTTCTCGGAGCCTGGCTTGGAAAAATTACCCGGAATTTATCGATAAGCCGTTTTCGAATGAATAAAGCACAAAAGCGAAGCGGAATTGAAACAATGCTTTCGGAACTTGAGGAATGTATTCCTTCTTCAGAAAATATTGAGACGGAAAGCGAAAGCAAAGAAATAACCGCCGCAATAAACCGTTGGCTCGAAACTCTTAAAAAAGAGGAAAGAATTCTTTTTCTTCGGAGATATTGGTTCAGCGATTCCATTGCGGAACTTGCCGAAAAAGTAAAAATTCCCCCGAAAAAACTTTCATCAAAAATGTTCCGCCTTCGGAAAAGCCTTAAGGAATTTCTTGAAAAGGAGGGAATTGCCTTATGAAAAGCGAAAAAATTTTTGAAGCATTAACGGAAATTGAAGAAAAATATATCGATGAAGCAAAGACAGAAAAAATTCGTTTTGGAAAAAAACATTTTTGGCGCTGGGCAGGCGGAGCTGCTGCCTGTATTGTTATTGCAATAGCCGTGGGTATTGTTAATAACGGAGGTCTTGGTGCTTCCGCAGGAGGCGGAACTAACCGCGAACCGGGTTCTGATTATATGAGTTATGCGGGCCCTGCTTTTCCGCTTACTACGCTTGAGAATACGGAAGGACTTGTTTTTGAACGCAATATAAACTTTGATTTTTCGCCATATTACACTTATAACGAAAGCTATGAGGACGGAAACGGCGAAACGGTTTATTATGATGCATGGAAAAACGAAGCTATAATAAGCGATAATTATACTGTGACCAATACGACCGACGAAGATAAAACTTTTACCGCGGTTTATCCCTTTGCAGGAAATATCAGCACCGCTGTTTCAAGAATTCCGCGGATTACTGTTGACGGAAAAGAGGTTGAAACCGAAATTAAAATCGGACCTTACAGCGGTGGTTTTGCTTCCGCTTGGGGCGATGACAGTGAGACGGAAAGACTTAATCTCAGCAGCCTCGAATCCTGGGATGAATACAAAACTCTTTTGGAAAGCGGGGAATATTTAAAAGATGCTATTGCGGAAAATCCAAAAATGGATCAGCAGGTAAAAGTTTATTCTTTTAAAATCGAATATAATATTCCAATGGCTGAATTTGATGAAATCGATAATCCGGATATGATAGCAACTTTTGATTATGACGAGGAGAAAACAGAAGTATTTTTCTATGGATTCAACGGAATGAGTTGGAACAGCGAGGAAGGTTGGGTAAAAGCCAGTTCCTATATTCCGAAAAGTTTTAACACGGATTTTGAAAATCACCCGATTTATATAATTGTTATGGGCGAGGATATTGATAACATCAATATAAGAACAGCCGCAGGTGAAGGTTCTTGGGATAAAAGGGAAGAAACCGATGCTTTTGGCATAGTCACCGAAAAATATGAAAGCACCTTCGGTGAAGTAATCTATGAAATAATTACAAGCGGAAGTTATAAAAATGATTATTTCGAATATGAACACACAGTTCGTGATTTGATTTCCGATGAGGAATATCTGGGTTATGTTGCTGAATATATGTATGCTTACGGCCAGCTTTCGGAAGATCCAGCGGAAAGATATGGAAGAGGAAGACTTGATGACGTAATAAGCGAAACCGGATATGTAAGCCGTGTTCTTTACGTTACTTTCAAGGTGACCGTTCCTGCGGGAGAAACCGTTGAAATCGGAACAACTACAATTCGTGAAGCAAGCTATGATTTTGACGGAGAAAGACATGAAGAAGATATGGAAGGCTTCGATATGGTAACAAAACTTGGAACTAACATTAATATCATTGAACAAAGTGCTTCTGTTTCCAATACCGAGGGAATTGAAATTGTTTATAACAATTTCGGATTTGATATTCCAAACGGAATTACAGATGTTATTCTTGGGGAAGAGGAACATTATTGGATGGAAATCCGTAAAATCAAAGCGGAAGAAAACTGATTCTACCAACGGTTTACCACGATTCCACAGGTAAAATATTGAAACAAAAAACCTCCCGGGTTATAATTTAACTCGGGAGATGATTTTTTTGACCTTTGAACTGGATAAAGAAAAATTCGGAGAATTTATCACAAAACTCCGTAAGGAAAGGGGAATGACCCAAAAGGAACTTGCGGAAAAACTTTTTGTTTCCGATAAAGCGGTAAGCAAATGGGAAAGGGGACAGAGCCTTCCGGATATAACAATGCTCAATCCATTGGCTGAAGCTCTTGAAGTTACCGCGGCGGAACTTTTAAATTGCGGAAGAATTGAAAACGAAAAAGTTGATGCTTCACAAGTTGATGAAATCGTTGAAAAGGCGATCGTGCTTTCGGATGAAGATAAAAAAGAGAAAAGGAAAGCCTTGAAAAAACGCCTTATAATTTATTTTATCTGTTTTGCAATTGGCGCCGGAGCAACCTATTGTTTTTACAAAAACAACGGCGCGCAATATTATCAAAGTCTTATCACAATAGAGATTTTAACGGCAATTTTCGGTGCGTATTTTATGTTCTTTGTAAAGGAACGTCTGCCGAAATATTTTGATGATAACAAAGTGGATTATTATACGGACGGCTTTTTCCGCCTGCATACTCCGGGAGTCTATTACAATAACCGCAACTGGCCGTATATCATTAAAAACGCAAGAATAAGCCTTATGGTTACTATGGTAGCTTTGCCGATTGCGGCAATTTTGGTAAGGATGTTTTTCAGCGGAAGCCTTCCTTATGTTTTGGTTACAACGTTTTCAATGAGCTCAATTATTGGAATATTTACTCCAATATATTTTGGCGCTATAAGGTACAAATGAAAAAAGAAAAGCTCTTTCCTTTCGGAAAGAGCTTTTTTGAATCTCTGTAAGGGCAGAAATTATTTAACTTCGACTTCTGCGCCTGCTTCTTCGAGTTTCTTTTTGATATCTTCAGCTTCAGCTTCGGATACGCCTTCTTTAACTGCTTTGGGGCAGCCGTCAACGATTTCTTTGGACTCTTTGAGGCCAAGACCGGTGATTTCTTTAACAACTTTGATAACAGCCATTTTGGTCTGACCAGCGTTGGTAAGAACAACATCCCAGCTGTCTTTGGTTGCTTCAGCAGCAGGAGCAGCAGCGCCGCCAGCTACCATTACGGGAGCATCAGCGGATACGCCGAATTCCTCGCAGATTGCGTTTTTGAGTTCGTTTGCTTCGAGAAGAGAAAGAGCTTTGATCTCTTCGAGAATGTTCTGGATTTTTTCAGAAGCCATTGTAGTTTACCTCCTGTAGATAATTAGATGTAGTTTTTTAAATTAAAGATTTTGGGTCAGGCAGCGCAATTATGCTGCTTCGCCTTCGCCTTCGGGTTCGTTACCACCGTTGCCTTTTTCGACGATTTTGTCAAGCGCAACAGCAATGCCTTTGATGGGGCTGGTAAGAGCGATAACGAGCATGGTAAGAATCTCTTCTTTGCTGGGGGTTTTGGAAAGTTCGATAACTTTCTTTTCATCAAGAACTTCGCCGTCGATGAAACCAGCTTTAAGGGAGAATTTACCGTTGGATTTTTCTGCAAATTTGCCAAGGATTTTTGCGGGAGCAACCGGATCCTCGTTAGAGATTGCGAGAGCGGTGCTTCCGGAAAGGTAAGCATCGAGTTCGCCGTATCCTGCTTCCTCAGCTGCGAAACGAAGAATAGAGTTTTTGATTACGGTGTATTCAACACCTGCTTCACGGAGTTCGCGACGAAGTTTGGTATCGTCTGCAACGGTAATACCTTTGTAGTCAACCAGAACGCCAGCGGTGGAATTCTTCAGTTTTGCTGCCAGTTCAGCAACATACTGTTCTTTCTGTTTGAGTAACTCTGCACTCGGCAATGGATTCACCTCAT
>JAFOYK010000069.1 GCA_017424665.1 Oscillospiraceae bacterium | reverse complement strand
TGAACGTGAAAAATATTTCTGCGTGCTCAAAAAGAGCATATCTGCCATATGCGGCTATAGAAAGCGGTTTTGACAGCCTTGTAATCGGAGACGCGAACACAGAATCCTTGGGAGAAAGCCATGAAATAAGCTATATTCCCGGCGGACTTTCGGAATGGTATAAGGCACAGGTGGAACTTTCCGAAAAGCAAGGGGCTGATGCCGCCATCGATGAGCATCTTGAGCACGAATATATCTATCGGGAGTTTGTAAAGGCAAATTACCTCGGAATGACCGAGGAAGCTTATGCCGCAATCGATAATATTTTCGGCGATTCCAAAGCGGCAACCGCAACGGAAATCATCAGCGAAATCCTTGTTTATCTTGAAAAAGGCGTTACCTATGACGAGAAATTCGCATCCAACGGCGGAACGGATTTTGCAGCGTTCTTCCTCGAAAAATCCGCAAGGGGATATTCCGTTCATTACGCGACAGCCGCAACGCTTATGCTCCGTTATTTTGGAATCCCGGCGAGATATGCCGAAGGATATTTCCTTTCCGCAAAAGAAGCGGAGGAGTTTGAAGGCGGAGAAACCATAATCCTTACCGAAAACCATGCCCATGCCTGGGCGGAATATTACCTTGAAGGTGTGGGCTGGGTTCCATTTGAAGTAACTCCCGGATATATGGACGACGAACTTGAAAAAGCCGCTTTCAGCACAAGCGGCGAAAGTTCGAAGCGATATGAGCAAAGCGAACTTCCGGAAACGAACGTTGAACAGGACAGACCCAAGGACGATATCACCGAGGCGAAAAAAGACTATACCGCACTGATTGCGGTTTGCGTCAGTGCTTTTTGCCTTGCAGTAATTGCGGCGGCAGTTTATGTTATTATGATGCGTAAAAGGCTTAAAAAAGCGCTTTCAGCCATCGATAACGCCGACAACAAAACCGCCGTTCCTTTGCGCTTTGGCTATGCTGAAAAGCTTTTGGAAAACACGGATATTGATGCAAAAAGTTTTGGATATGACGAAGCCTTTGTGATAAACCGAGAAGCACTTT
This sequence comes from Oscillospiraceae bacterium, assembly GCA_017424665.1. Taxonomy (GTDB): domain Bacteria; phylum Bacillota; class Clostridia; order Oscillospirales; family Ruminococcaceae; genus UMGS1668. The sequence goes on along the minus strand of JAFOYK010000069.1, from coordinate 1,579 downwards.
TCAGCAAACACGAAATTTCCGACGAACAGAGGAAAACCGTTGATGACTACGCAAAAAATATTCTTGCGGAATGCAAAAATAGCTGGAGCCTTTGGCAGAAATTCAAAAACAGATTTGTGAAATTTATATATTGAAAATATGAAAAGGCGTGGTCGTGTGACCCGTCTACCATTAAAACCCGTTCCAAAACGTAGATTTATACCCGTGACTAACCCCCGGAAATGACCAAAAATAATCAAAAACAGGCCGTTTGGACTGAGGTCGGTGGAGGGTAATGCTCAAAAACAGGGTTTATGGATTTAGTCGCCATCCCGGGTGCCGTGCTCAATATGAGCACGAAAGCCTTAAGTTTGCGTTTCCGAAAAAAAGGGGCTTCATAAGTCGCCTCCACCAAAGAGTTTCACGTCAAGTAAAAAATTACAGAATAAGCCACTTAGCGAAGCTTTGCTTGCCAGGTGGCTTATTTGTTTGTTATGTCTTCGATTGTCTTGGCAAAACAAGTTTTCGGGTTTTTGTAAAATGGCAGATGGCCAGGATGGACTGGCCAAAACGGGTATCCGGTTATTTTGAAAAAATGCAAATTTTTCCGCGTTTTCCGGTAGTGGAGGGTATATGTTTTCGATAGGCGCCACCACAGGGAAACGCGTCTGAGAGAGTAAGAAAGAAACGTTTACACTGCGAAGAAAGGGTCGAAGAAAAGGGTAGGATAACACCGGCAAAAACTGAAAAAACATAATGGTTATATAACTAATTACTTATGAGATGATAAAAAACTATTATTTGATTATTATTATGTTCCATGCTATAATAGTCGAGGTTTGTTAAAAACAAAACAATTTTGAAAGAAAAAGAGGTATTTTATTATGATGGAATCTCGTCGTGATTTTCTTAAAAAAACCGGTATTCTTCTCGGTGGCGCTGCAATTCTTGGCGTAACCGGTTGCTCCGCTGAAAATGCTGTTGCAGAACAGGAAGTTCCTGCATATCCCTATCCTTGCTGCGAATTCGACCTTGACAGAGTTGAAAAACTTGCATACGAAGGTTACTATGAAAACGGCTGCTGCTACGGTGTAGCATACGCTCTTCTTACCGAACTCCAGGACAAAATTGGTTTCCCCTTCACTGTTATCCCTGCAGAAATGTTCGCTAACGGTAAAGAAGGTTATGTAAACGGCTCTCTCTGCGGTGCAATGGGCGGCGCTCTTGGCGTATTCGGCCTTGTTCTCGGTGCAGAAGATGCAAGAGCACTTACCAAACAGCTCAACGATTGGTACACCAGCACCCCCCTTCCTATTTACCAGCCCGAAATCACTGCTCCCTGCCAGACTGTTTCTCCCACCATCAACTGCCTTGACTCCGTTTCTCTCTACATGAAAGAAGCAGGCGTTGAAAGAAAAGACCCCATCCGTAAAGCACGCTGCGGCGGACTTTCCGGCGACGTTGCAAAAAAAGCAGCAGAACTCCTCAACATCCACTTCGGTTACATGGAAGCTCCCGCAGTTGAAGAAGCTCCTGCAGTTGAAGAAACCCTTGCTGAAAACGAATACATCGGTGAAGCAGAAGGTTTCGGCGGCACCAT
>JAFOYK010000012.1 GCA_017424665.1 Oscillospiraceae bacterium | reverse complement strand
TCCTTTATATCAGAAAAAGAAGAATAGTTTCCGCTTGCAATTGCATAGGAATATGTCAGAACGGAATTCCCTATCTGGTCATTGATAAATTCAGAAGAACCGTAAAGCTGTGAAACCCCGTTTGAAGCTTCTTCGAGAAGGCTGATCTCTTTTCTGAGAAATTCGGCGCGTTCCATCTTTTCAACGGTATCGGAAGAAGCGTGAGCATAAGCAACGGGCTTATTTCTAAGAACTCTTTCGGCATCTTCGTGAATATAGCTTACGCTTCCGCCATATTGATCTTCTATAACTGTTTCTGTCCTTATTGCAATTCCATCAACGTGTATTGCTTCATTAACGGAATAGTTTACCGCAATTTCGGTCTTATAAGGGGTATAAAAGAAAATCCAGGCCTGATATCCGGCATATCCAATTAAAAACAGCGACAGAAAAACTGCCATGAATTTGAGCATCTTACTTTTCATTTTTTCTCCAGAAATCTTTCAATAATTTCAAATGCGGCTTCGCTTAAATCTTTCTTTTCGGAAAATTCGTCACGGAAAAGCCAGTTTATTTTATCGTTTCGTCTGAACCATGTAATCTGACGTTTTGCATAATGCCTAGTTTCTTTTTTGAGCACCGAAATTGCGTCTTCCCTGCTCATTTCGCCACGGAAATAAGGATAAAATTCTTTATATCCTATTGCCTGAGCAGCGGTGCAGGTTCCGTTGTGCTCAAAAAGGAACCTTGCTTCTTCTTCAACGCCTTCTTCGAGCATCTCGTCTATTCTCTGCTCAATTCGAGCATAAAGCTTATCGCGGTCGGAAAAATTCGTGCCAATATAGCAAACATCATAAATGCTCGGAATCGGATGGGAATCTTTTTGGTGCTCAGACATTGTTTTTCCGGTAACTTCGTAAACTTCCATTGCACGAACTACCCTTATAAGGTTGTTTGCATGGGTTTTTGCGGCAGTTTCCGGATCAATTTCTTTTAATTTTTTAAAAAGAGCTTCGTTTCCGTTTTCTTCAGCAAAATCATAAAGTTTTTTTCTGACATCCGGGTCGCTTTTGATTTCGGAAAATTCGGTATTGGAAAGAAGAGAATCAACGTAAAGGCCGGTTCCTCCGCAAAGAACAGGAAGTTTTCCTCTGCTGAAGATATCGGCTATTGCATTTTTTGCTTCTTCGACGTAATCAACAACAGAATATTCCTCATCAATGCTTTTGTGACCGATAAGATGGTGCGGAACACCTTCCATTTCTTTTTCAGTAGGTTTTGCGGTACCGACGGTAAGCTCTGAATATATCTGCATTGAATCGGCGGAAACAACTTCCCCGCCGAATTTTTTGGCAATTTCAACGGCAAGTCCGGTTTTTCCAGAAGCTGTCGGACCGATTACCGCTATAAGAGGTATTTTTTTATCCATGATATCCCCTTTTACTGCTGGCGACCGAACATTCGCTCAAGTTTATTTTTGCTTATAGTTGTCGCAACCGGTCGTCCGTGCGGGCAATATTTTATGCTCGGATCATTAAGAAGAACGTTTACGATAGTTTCAAGTTCCGGCTGGGAGTTTTTGTCGTTTGCTTTAATCGCTGCTCGGCAGGAAATGCTTGCATAAAGATGGTCAAGTTTTTCCGGAGTAAGGTCGTGCTTACAGCCGATTATAGAATCGGCAATTTCTCCGATTATACTTTCAGCTTCTTTGGCTTTTACCCAGAAAGGAAGAGATCTTACAAGAATGGTTCCTCTTCCGAAATCGTCGGTCATAAAACCGAATTTTTCCATTTCTTCCGGGTTTTCAAGAACAGCTGCACATTGTTCGTCGCTGAGTCTGCAGGTTATGGGAGTTATCAGACACTGGCAATCAAAAGCGCCGATTCCTTTGCGAAGTTTTTCATAAAGGATTCTTTCATGAGCGGCGTGTTTATCTACAAAAACAAGTTCGTCTTCAGATTCAAGAAGAATATAGGTTTTGAAAACCTCGCCGACATACTTAAGATTTCCGAAAGGAAGCGGATCTGTTTCAAGATTCCTCGGAATTTCCGGAACGGGAGCTCCCGCGGCTTTCATTGCGGCCATTCCTTCGATATATTCTTTCGGAAGCTCGGTTCCCTCTTCGGTAGCTTTATCTGCCGCCTGGCGAAGTTTATATTGCGCGGTGTGGGTAACATCTCCGTCTATGCGGTAAGTTGCAAGATTATCGTTATTTCTAGCGGTAACAGAATCGTTTTCAACAAGATCATATTTGACATCGGTATATTTTTTCTGAACCGGAATATAATCTGTTTTCGGCTGGGGTTGTGGCTGAGGAAGAGTTGTCTGGATAACAACTTTTTCAAAATGTTCAATTTCTTTTTTATCGGAAATTTCATCCCAGAAAGTTTTGTTTACCTTTTTGGATTCTTCAAGAACAGCTGAAACGTCCCTTGCGTTAAGAGCGGATTTAACTCCATAATAAACAAGATCGAAAATTTCTTTTTCACTTACAAAACGAACTTCGGTTTTGGCCGGATGTACGTTTACGTCAACGGTTTCCGGCGGAATTTCAAGGTTAAGTACGCATCCAGGATATTTTCCTACCATTGCGGAACCTTTGAAAGCTTCTTCGATGGCGGCCATTGCCGTTCTTGTTTTTACAAATCTTCTGTTAACAAAAAAGTTCTGGAAAGATCTGCTGGGGCGCGATGCGGAAGGTTTAGTGATATATCCGGTGACCTTCATTTTATCATGTCCGACTGGGCTGTAATTTACTTCAATTGTTTCTTTGGCAAAATCTCTTCCGTAAACGGCGGAAATTACAGAAAGCATATCCCCGTTTCCGTAAGTGAGAAGTTTAGTTTCACCGTCGCGGATAAAACGGAATTTAACTTCCGGATAAGAAAGAGCCATTTTATCCATAACCTGGGCAACGGCGTTCGCTTCGGCAACATCTTTTTTAAGGAATTTCTGTCTTGCGGGAGTATTATAGAACAAATCCCTGACGATTATTGTCGTTCCTTCGGGGCATCCTGCTTCTTCAATCTCAGAAGTACCTTCGTCGGTCGCTTCACAGCGGTATCCGGTTTCGGAACCCTTTGTTCTGGTCATGATTTCCACATGTGAAACCGCTGCAACGGAAGCAAGAGCTTCCCCGCGGAAGCCGAAAGTCATAATTCTTTCAAGATCCCATTCTTCACGGATCTTGCTGGTTGCATGGCGTAAAAATGCCTTGGGAATATCTTCGGGTTCGATTCCGCAGCCGTTATCGGTAACGCGCATAAAAGTGTTTCCGCCGTTCTGAATTTCAACGGTAATGCTG
>JAFOYK010000119.1 GCA_017424665.1 Oscillospiraceae bacterium | reverse complement strand
TAAACGGAAAGTGGGCGGGAAAGAAGTTTTTCGCTTCCGGTAAAGGTAAAGGTTTTTCCGTCAAGAAGGCAGATCGGGATGAAAAAACGAAGGGTGCTTCCGCTTTCGCGGCAGCGAAGAACAGCGTTTTCCGGAATATTACGGATATCCGCGCCGGTTATTGTTACCGTATCACCATCGATTTCATATTTTGCACCGATGGCGGAAAGGCAATCAAGTGTTGCTTTCATATCTTCGGAGGAAGAAATTCCCTTTATTACGCTTTTTCCTTCGGAAAGTCCGCCGCAGATAAGAAGGCGGTGTGCCATGCTTTTGGAAGGCGGTGCTTCCATTGTTCCTTTTCCTTTTCCGGGTCTGATTTCTGCAATCAAGAATTTTCGCCCCTTTCAAGGAGAATATCAATCGCTTCAAGATAGCCGTCGGTGCCTTTTCCGATTACGGAAGCAACGCAGCCAAGACGGATATAACTTATCTGACGGAAATCCTCGCGTTTCGAAACGTCGGAGATATGAACCTCGACAGTGGGAATGCCAACTGCTTTAACCGCATCGAGAAGGGCGATGCTGGTGTGGGTATAAGCGCCGGGGTTGATTACGATTCCGTCAAAAACTCCGTAAGCTTCCTGGATTTTATCAACAAGAGCGCCTTCGTGGTTGCTCTGGTAAAAATCCACCTTAACGTCTTTTTCTTTCGCGTGGGCGGAAATTTTTTCAAGGAGGGAATTATAATTTTCGCTTCCGTAAATTCCCGGTTCGCGGATTCCGAGCATGTTGAGATTCGGTCCGTTAATCACCAAAATTTTCATTAAGAAAATCCTCCTTTATCTTTTCGGCAACTTCGGTTGCTTCGCAATCCGCTTTGATGATTTCATCGGCGGAAGAGCAATAGATATCATAACGTTCTTCAAAACGTTTTTTTATCGCTTCAAAATCTGAAGCGGTGGGTCTGTCGCTTGTGGGAACAAGATTTTCGAGCGGGCGGTCGATGAAATAAACTTTTCCGTTTTTGGAAAGATTTTTGACGTTTTCGGGGTCAAGAACAGCGCCGCCGCCGGTTGAGATTATTGCGCCGGTTTTTCCGGAAAGAGCAAAAACAGCTTCGCTTTCAAGTTTTCGGAAAGCTTTTTCGCCTTCGCTTTCGAAAATTTCGGAAATTTCGCGGCCGGTTTCTTTAACGATGATTTCATCGGAATCGAAAAGCGGCATTCCGAGCTTTTCGGAAAGGATTTTTCCAACGGTTGTTTTTCCGCTTCCGGGCATTCCGACCAGAACGATGTTCTTTTTGGTGCGGAGAAGCTCCTGATAAATGCTTTCGGCCTTTTCTTTCGGAACAGAATTATCAAAAAAGAGTTCCGAAGCAAGAATCGCCTGCATAACGAGCATATAAAGCCCGCCCTTTGCGGGAACCCCAAGGTTTTGAGCACGTTGGATGAAATCGGTTTTCAAAGGGTTGTAAACAACGTCGATTGCTCCTTCAAGATTAGGAAAATCGGCGGGGTCGGCCGCCATTCCGGAAAGCTTCGGGAACATTCCGCAAGGGGTGGTGTTCACTAAAATTTCCGCATCGGAATGTTTGAGCACGGCTTCTTCGTTGGTTATAACGTTTTCCGCGGGAACGAGGTCGGTTTTGAGCACCGTTTGAGCACCAAGATTTTCAAGAACGGCTTCGGCGGTTTTTGAAGTTCCGCCGTTTCCGAAAATTATGGCTTTCTTTCCGGAAACGGAAATTCCGGCCTTTTCAAAAAGCGCTTTTAAACCGCCGAAATCGGTGTTATAGCCGAAAAGTTTTCCCGAGCGGTTAACAACGGTGTTCACCGCGCCGATTTCTTTTGCGTTTTCGTCGATTTCGTCGAGAAAGGGGATGACCGCCTGTTTATAGGGGATGGTGACGTTGATTCCTTTAAAATCTTTTGCTTTTATAAAACTTTCAAGTTCTTCCGGCTCAAGTTCTTTGATTTCATATTTATAATCGCCGATTCTTTTGTGAATTTCCGGCGAAAAACTGTGGGGAAGATGTTCCCCGATAAGTCCGTATTTCATAAAATTACCTCAGCCAGTCGGTACCGTATCTTTGAGCGAGAATGTCGCAAAGAACGATTGCCGCGGCGGAATCGATAACGATCCTTGCTCTGTGGATGATTGCGGGGTCGTGGCGGCCGGTTATTACGAAGTTTTTGTTTTCGCCTTTAACAAAATCAACTGTTTCCTGTTCAACGGAAACAGAAGGGGTGGGCTTTATGGCGCAGCGGAAAGTTACGGGCATTCCGTTTGAAATTCCGCCGTTTATTCCGCCGTTATGGTTGGTTCTGGTAAAAACTTTTCCGTTTTCGTCAATGCGGAAAGAATCATTTGCTTCGCTTCCGCGCATTTTCGCGAAATCAAATCCGCTTCCGAATTCAACGCCTTTGACTGCCGGAACGCTGAAAAGCATATGGGCAAGCTGGCTTTCGATGCTGTCGAAATAAGGCTCGCCGATTCCGGAAGGAATTCCGGTTATTGCGGTTTCAAGAATTCCGCCGACGGAATCCTGCTCGGATTTTGCAAGAAGGATCGCTTCTTCCATTTTTTTGCCCTGTTCTTCATCAAGAACGGCAAAAAGTTTTTCGTTAAGGGAATCTATATCCGCTTCGGTTTCATCAAATTTTCTGTCGGCAATTCCGGCACATTCCGCAATATGGGTTCCGATTTTAATGCCTTTTTTAGAAAGGGCAGAAATACAGATCGCGCCTGCGGCAACAATTCCGGCGGTTATTCTTCCGGAAAAATGTCCGCCGCCGCGGTAATCCTGAAAACCGTGATATTTGCAGTTTGCGGCAAAATCCGCGTGGCCGGGCCTTGCGGTTACGGCAATTTCGGAATAATCTTTGCTTTGGGCGTTTTCGTTTCTTATAACAATGGCGATGGGCGTTCCGGTGGTGAACCCGTTAAAAACGCCGCTTAAAATTTCGAATTTATCCGCTTCCTGTCTTGCGGTGGAAATTGCGCCGGCGGGGCGTCTTTTGGTAAGCTGTTCGGCAATAAAATCTTCGTCAACGGGAATTCCCGGCGCCATTCCGGAAAGGATAGCGACGATTCCGGCGCCGTGGCTTTCGCCGGCAAGAGTTATGGAAACACTTTGTCCGAATGTATCTTTCATGTAAAAAACTCCTTCATGCGTTCAAAAAGTTCGGCGGTGGACCATTCTTCCATTTTGAAATTTTCAATTTCCGGAAGAGTTATAACGGTGACCCTTTCACCGGAAAATTTTTTATCATGGGAAGCGGCGGCAACAAGTTTTTCAATGTCTCCCTGATATTCAGTGGGAAGACCGAGCTTTTTGAGCACCGTTTTCAATCTTTCACGGATTTCCGGCGGGCACATGGGGATCATTCCAAGGGCGACACATTCGCCGTGATAAAGTCCGCCAAGTTCTTCCGCGCTTTCAATGGCGTGGCCAATGGTGTGTCCGAAATTAAGAACTTTTCTGAGACCGCTTTCTTTTTCGTCTTTTTCAACAACGGCGGCTTTCGTTCTGATGGAATGCTCAATTATTGTTTCAATGTTTTCGCGGGCATCACAATTTTCAAAAAGTCCGAAAAGTTCTTTGTCAAAAGTAAGCGACATTTTAACAGCTTCCGCAAGGCCGTTTGAAAAATGGCGTTCTGAAAGGGTTTTTAAGGTTTCCGGGTCGATTAAAACTGCCTTTGGCTGATAAAAAGCGCCTATTATATTTTTGACTCCGCCGAAATTAACGGCGGTTTTTCCGCCAACGGAAGAATCCACCTGGGAAAGAACGGTTGTCGGAATGTTATAAAAATCGATTCCGCGCATATAACTTGCGGCGGCAAAACCGGCTAAATCTCCGCAAACCCCGCCGCCGACCGCAACAACGCAGTCGCTTCTGGTGAAGCCGTGCTCAAGCATTGCGGCGCAGAGTTTTTCGAAAATTTCAAGGCTCTTGCTTTCCTCGCCTTCCGGAACGGTTGCGATATAAGGGGTTTTACATTGAGCCGCAACGGCTTTTGAATATTCTTCCGGAACGCCGGAATCCGTTACTATGAGCACCTTGCGCTCAAGGTTGAGAAGCTGTCCCGCTTTTTTGAGCACGCCGCGTTCAATCGTTATATCATAGCTTCCCAAAGGAAGTTTTACCGGGATAACCATTTTTCGATTCTCCTTAAAGTTTCTTTTCGTGGGGGAACGAACCGATTATACGAAGTTTGTCGCAATAGGGCGAAAGTTCTTTCATCATTCGTTTTCCTTCTTCGCTGTAAGCGTTTCCGTCGGCTTCAACGTAGAAATAATAATTCCACATAAGTTCTTTCATCGGTCTGCTTCGAAGAGTTCTCATATTGAATCCGCAATCGCCGATTATGTTTATTGCTTTTGCAAGGGCACCGGCTTCGTTGCGGACGGTGAAAACCATTATGAACTGTCTTCCGGTTTCTTTATAATCCGGAAGACTTTCGGCACGGGAGAAAACCGCAAAGCGGGTTGTGTTGACACTGCTTTCGTTTATTCTTCTTTCAAGAACATTAAGACCGTAAAGTTTTGCGGTGTCGCGGCTTGCAATTGCGGCAACGGTTTTATCTCCGCCTTCGGAAACTTTCTGGGCGGCAATGGCGGTGTTGTTTGCGCGAACAGCTTCAAAACCGTGCTTTTTGATGTATTTCGCACATTGTTCAAGGGCCTGGGGGTGGCTTATTACGGTTTTGATATCATCAAGAGCGGCTCCGGGAAGACCGAGAAGATTGTGTGTAACTTCAAGGTCATAAATTCCGTTGATATAAAGATTTCCCTGGAACATAAGGTCGATTACCTGGGAAACTTCGCCCGCATAGCTGTTTTCGATAGGAAGAACGGCGCAGTCACACTCGCCGCTTACAACGGCTTCATATGCGGAGGTGAAATCTCCGAAAGGAACATGTTTTGCGGAAGGAAAGATGTTTTTTGCGGCAATGTTTGCAAAAGCGCCTTCGACGCCGCTGTAAGCAACTTTAAGACCTTCCTGAAGCATCTGCTGATACTTTCTGGAGATGCTCATGGTGTCCTTGAGAAAATTCACGTAATATGAACGGAGAGTTTCATCTTCGACAAATTTTGAGTTTTTGGCGATGACTTCGTTTTCGCGGTTCTGGTCAAGAATCGGAAGGCCACGCTCCATTTTATATTCGGAAATGAGTTTAGCGGCTTCCATTCGTTTTACAAAAAGCTCTGCCATTTCCTTATCTATTTCGTTTATGCTTTTTCTTGCTTCTTCAAGTTTGTTCATAAGGAATATTCCTCCGCAAGTTTTTTAAAAGAGGGGAGCGAACGTTCTATCTGTTCGGTGGAAACGCAATAGGAAATACGCACATATCCTTCAATTCCGAAATCGTCGCTTGGAACTATCAGGATTTCGTGTTTTTTTGCTTTTTCGGAAAAAGCTTTTGCGTCCGGTTCGGGAGATTTTACGAAAAGATAGAAAGCACCTTCGGGTTTAACGGCTTCAAAGCCCATTTCAGTAAGCGCCTTATAAAGAAGATTGCGGTTCTTTTCGTAAACGGAAATGTCGGAAGTCATTTTTAGGCATTTTGGAAGGATTTTCTGGAAAAGGGAAGGGGCACAGACAAAACCGAGGGCTCTTCCGGCACCGCAGATTCCAAAATAAACTTCTTTCCAATCCGGATTTTCCGGAGAAACAAGGATATAGCCGATTCTTTCGCCCGGAAGGGAAAGACTTTTGCTCCAGGAATAGCAGATTATTGTATCGTTATAATAATCGGTGACGAAAGGAATTTTTGTTTCGCCGTAAACAAGTTCGCGGTAGGGTTCATCGGAAATCAGATAAATTTTCCTTCCGAATTTTTCTTCCGCTTCCGAAAGAATTTTTCCGAGTTTTTCAAGGCTTTCAGCCGAAAGAACCGCTCCGGAAGGGTTGTTTGGAGAATTTATTATAACTGCGGCGGTTTTTTCGTTTATGCTTTCGGAAAGTTTTTTGAAATCGATCTGGAAATCCGGCCATTCGCAGGGAACAATAACAGGTTTTCCACCGGCGGTTTCAACAAAAACAGTGTATTCCGGAAAGAAAGGAGCAAAAAGGATAACTTCTTCGTCTTCCTCAACAACGGCGGAAAGAGAAATTGTCAGCGAAGCGGCGGCTCCGCAGGTGAGATAAAGGTTTTCGGCGGAGAATTTTGTTCCGAACCTTTCGTTAAGGTCATCGGCTATGGAATTTCTTGCGGAAATATCTCCGGGAGCTGAAGTGTAGCTGTGAACCGCAAGAGAATTTTCTTCGGTAAGAAGGCGGCAAAGCTCTTCCGCGCGCCATCTCCCGTATCCATACTTGAGGAGCTTGTGAGGGTGGACGTCGGCTCAAAGTGGGGGGGCGTGTCAGGTTATACCGCCATCGAGCTTTTCATCGCGAAATGCGTTTGAT
>JAFOYK010000163.1 GCA_017424665.1 Oscillospiraceae bacterium | reverse complement strand
ATAAGAACAAGGGAAGCGATTTTTTCACCGTGTTCTTCCGCGTCTTTTGCGGCAAGATAAACTTCGGAAAGCATTTCGGAAGGAGTAAGGTTTCTGCAAAGACCGGTAAGGGTCGAAGCGCAGAAGGTGCAGCCCATTCTGCAGCCGCACTGGGTGGAAATGCAAAGGCTTCCGCCGCGTTTATAGGACATTCTTACGCCTTCAACGTGTTCGCCGTCTTCAAGGCGGAAAAGATACTTAACCGTTCCGTCAAGCTTGGAAACAAGTCTTCTTTCGATGGTAACTTTCGCAAGGGAATATTCCGAAGCAAGCTTTTCGCGCAAAGCGGCGGAAAGGTTGGTCATTTCGGAAAAATCGGTAACTCTTTTTTCGTGAAGCCAGGAATAGATCTGTTTTGCGCGGAAAGAAGGCTGGCCCATGGCTTTAACTTCTTCACAGAGCTGTTCGTATGTAAGAGAACGCAGATCCTTCATCATTTAACTTCCTTTCTGAGTTTTGCAAAATAGAAACCGTCGGAATTGATTTCGCCCGGCATAAGGGTTACGGAATAGCCGTCTTTGGAATATTTTTTAAGTTCCTCCGGAAGTTCGGCGGGAACAAGTCCCTCTTCTTCAAGAAGGCGTTTTACAACCTGCTCGTTTTCTTCTTTGGAAAGAGTGCAGGTGGAATATATCATCGTTCCGCCGTCTTTAAGATATTTTGCGGTGGTGGAAGCGATTTTGTACTGGATTTTGGGAAGAGTTGCGATTTCGGAAGGGTCTTTGAAACGGATTTCCGGTTTGCGGCGGATTACGCCGAGGCCGGAACACGGAACGTCGCAAAGGACTCTGTCGAAAGTTCCGAGATTTTCATCAAAAACGGTTGCGTCGTTTGCCTTTGCGGTAACGATTTTAAGACCAAGGCGTTCGGCGCCGTTTTTAACAAGCCCCGCTCTTTTCGGGTGAAGATCGCACGCGACGATTTCGCCTTCGTTTTCCATAAGCTGGGCAACGGTGAAGGTTTTTCCGCCGGGCGCGGAGCAAACGTCGAGAACTCTTTCGCCTTTTTCGGCGCCGACTGCTTTCGCGCAAAGCTGGCTGGAAATATCCTGAACGTGGAAAAGTCCGTTTTTATAAGCTTTGGTTGCCTGGGGTGCGGCGGAATGAATTCTTATTGCGTCAGGAATTTCTTCAAGCGAAACCGCTTTTACGCCTTCTTCTTCAAGAGAAGCGATGAGTTCTTCGGCTGTGGTTCTGGTTGTGTTGACCCTTGCGAAAATCGGAACGGAACCGAGAGATTCGCGAAGGGCGGTTTCGGTTTTTTCGTCACCGTATTCGTTGCACCATTTTTTGCAAAGCCAAATGGGTGCGGAATATTCGGCGGAAAGGCGGCCGATTTTATCCATTCTTGAAAAATCAAATTTCTTTCCATCGCGGATGAAGGAACGGAGAATTCCGTTAACAAATCCGGAAGCTTTTGCGCAGCCGAGTTCTTTGACTGCTTCAACGGTTTCGTTGGCCGCGGCCATATCCGGAACGGAATTCATATAGATAAGCTGATAAAAACCGATTCTGAGACATTCCAGAACAGCCGGTTCAAGCTCTTCAAGAGGGGTTCTGGAATATTTTTTAAGAATTTTATCGATGGTTATGCGGCGTTCAAGAACACCGTAGAAAAGCGCGGATATAAACGCTTTGTCGCGGTGCTCAAGCTGAGCACCGGTGAGAAGCGCATCGAGCACGATATTAGAAAAACCGCCTTCGTTAACTCTTAAAAGAGCTTTTACGGCAAGTGTTCTTGTGTTGGCCATTTTTAAATCTCCTTTTGTTTAAAAATCAGTCTCTTCTTCTTCCGCCGAAAATAAGGATGAGGCGCAGAAGCTGGGCAAGGGAAGAAACAAGTGCCGCAACGTAAGTTAAAGCCGCGGCTTTAAGAACTTTTTTCGCTCCGTTAATCTCTTCGCCGTAAAGAATTCCGCTTTGTGCAAGGGTGGTTATTGCTCTGTCGGAAGCGTTGAATTCAACCGGAAGAGTTGCAAGCTGGAAAATCGCAAGGGTCGAAAAAAGGATTATTCCAAGGTTTACAAGATATTGGGAAGAAAGGAAAAATCCGATGAGAATGATTGGAAGATAGAGCCAGGAACCTATCTGGGTCACCGGAATTATCATCTCGCGAATACGTATCGGTTTATAATTCACCGCATGCTGAACGGCATGGCCCGCTTCGTGGGCGGCAACACCGATTGCGGCAATGGAAGTGCTTCCGTAAACGCTGTCGGAAAGATTTATTGTTTTGTTTCTTGGGTTGAAGTTATCGGAAAGATGTCCGGAAATATGGCGAACCTGAACGTCATAAATTCCGTTTTGCTGAAGGATATATTCCGCCGCCTGGGCGCCGGTCATTCCGCGCATGGTTCCGATTTTGCTGTATTTTGCGAAGTTGTTGTTTACCTGGCTTTGTGCCCAAAGGCCGAACAGAAGCGCAGGCAGGATCAGTATGAAATAATAAATATCAAAACCGTAAAACATTACTGTTCACCTCTTTATTATTTTCCGAATTTGGCTCCTTTTTCAAGGCGTCTTCCGCGGATGAAATCCGCGCCGGACATTTTATTTTTTCCCTCGGGCTGAACGGTTATGAATTCGACAGCGCCGTTTTTTGTTCCGACAACAAAACGTTTTTCATCAAGAAGAGTTCCCTCTTCGCCGGAAAAACCTTCGATTGCTTTTGCTTCGTGGATCTTGACGGATTTTCCGTCAAAGAAAGTGTAAGCCATGGGCCAGGGGTTAAGTCCGCGGACAAGGTTGTGGATCTCTTCGGCGGTTTTTCCGAAATCGATCTCGCCCATTTCTTTTTTGAGCATCGGAGCATAGGTTGCTTCTTCCTCGTTCTGGGGTTCGGCTTTGACTTCGCCGTTATCGAAAAGTTCAAGGGTCTTTTCGATGGATTCGGCGCCAAGCTCGGCCATTCTGTCGAAAAGTTCGCCGGCGGTTTCGTCTTCTCCGATAGGAAGTTCGAATTTCATTATCATGTCGCCGGTATCCATTCCTTCGGCCATAAACATAGTGGTGATTCCGGTAACTTTGTCGCCGTTGATTACCGACCACTGGATGGGAGCGGAGCCGCGGTATTCCGGAAGAAGGCTTCCGTGGACGTTTACGTTTCCGAGTGGGGCAACGTCAAGAATATCTTTCGGAAGAATTTTTCCGTAAGCGGCAACAACGGTAAGGTCGGGTTTAAGTTCCTGCATGATTTTAAGAGCTTCGCCGTCGCGGAGTTTTGCGGGCTGGAAAACGGGGATGTTATGTTCCACAGCAACAACCTTGGTTGCGGTGGGGGTGATTATCTGTTTTCTGCCAACGGGTTTATCCGGCTGGGAAAAAACGCCGACTACGTTTCTTCCGGTATCAATAAGTCTTTGAAGGATCGCCGCGGCAAAATCCGGGGTTCCCATAAAGACGATTCTCATATCTTTCATTATTTTTCCTCACCTTTTTCAATCTGAATATCTTTTGCAAGGTCAACGAAACAAACTCCGTTGAGGTGGTCGATTTCGTGGCAGAAAGCTCTTGCTTTAAGCTCTCTTCCGGAAATTTCAAATTCTTCACCGAAGCGATTCTGTGCGCGAACGGTTACTGCAAGGGGTCTGGTTACGGTTCCCCATTTTCCCGGGAAGGAAAGGCAGCCTTCGTTTCCGGTCTGTTCGCCGGCGGTTGCAACGATTTTGGGGTTGATAAGTTCGATTACGCCGTCTTCATCATAGCAATCAACAAGGCAAACTCTTCTCATGATTCCGACCTGGGGGCCTGCGATTCCGACGCCGTCTGCTTCGTGCATGGTTTCCGCCATATCGTCAAGGAGAGTCCAGAGTTTTTCATCAAATTTTTCAACGGGACGGCAAACTTTACGAAGAATCGGGTCGCCGTCTTTAACAATAGTTCTGAGTGCCATTTTATTTTTTCACCTTTCCTGTCAGTTTATATCATATGGGTCAGCCATGACCTCAATTTTTACAAAATCTTTGTTTTTTGAAAATTCTTTAAGCGTTTCGCCCATGGTTTCAAAAAAAGCCATATCCGGGCGGTATTTTACAATTAGCTTCCAGCGCCATTTATCCGCGATTTTCGCAACATGGGAAGGGGTCGGGCCAAGAATCCTTATCGGAATTCCGGTTTTGGAAACTTTTTCTTCAAGAAGTTTTGAAAAAGCCGCCGCGGCTTCGCGCGTTTGTTTTTCGTTCGTTCCGGAAAAGAGCACCGAACCCATTGAACAGAAAGGTGGATAGAGCATGACTTTTCGGTTTATTATCTCATCCTCATAGAACATTCTGTAATCCTGGGCGCAGGAACGTTCGATTACGCTGTGTTCCGGGGAATGGGTCTGGATATATGCCCTTCCGGAAAGTTTTGAACGGCCGCATCTTCCGATAACCTGGGTAAGAAGGCTGAAAGTTCTTTCATAGCTTCGGTAATCTCCGCCGTAAAGCGACATATCCGCCGCAAGAACGCCAACGAGAGTTACGTTCGGAAAATCAAGTCCTTTCGCGACCATCTGGGTTCCGACCATGATATCGTATTTGCCTTCGGCAAAATCGGCAAAATGTTTATCGTGGCTGAACTTCGCCATGGTGGTATCTAAATCCATTCGAAGGATTCTTGCTTCCGGGAACTGTGCCCGGATTTCGTCCTCGACTTTTTGGGTTCCGCAGCCGGAATACATAACGTATTCGCTTCCGCAGGAATCGCATTTTATTGTTGCCGGTTCGCTGTGGCCGCAATAGTGGCACATAAGCCTTCCGTTTGCCCGGTGATAGATTAACGGAATGTTGCAGCGGGGACATTCTTTAACTGTTCCGCATTCGGCGCATCTTGCGATGGTGTTATATCCTCTGCGGTTCATAAGAAGAATGGACTGCTGTCCGTTATCGAGGTTATACTGTATATCTTCCGCAAGAACTTCGCTTAAAACGCCGGTTCTTCCGGAAAGAAGTTCGTTTTTCATATCTACTATGACCGATTCCGGAAGCTTTGCGCCGCCATATCTTTCGGTCATTTCAAAAAGGGATATTTTCCCTTTCCGGGCTTTATAAAAAGTTTCTATGGAAGGGGTCGCGGAAGCGAGAAGAAGCGGAATTTCGAGTTTTTTGCAGCGGAAAGAGGCGGCATCTCTTGCGTGGAAACGGGGCGAGCGGTCGGATTTATAGCTCTGCTCCTGTTCCTCATCCATGATTATCAGTCCGAGATTTTTTGCCGGAGCAAAAACCGCGGAACGGGTTCCGACGATTATTCTTGCTTTTCCGCTTGCTATGCGCTTCCATTCATCGATTCGTTCTCCGGCGGAAAGTGCCGAATGAACCACCGCGACCAAATCTCCGAAATAGGAGAAGAATTTTGTCATCATCTGTGGAGTAAGGGAAATTTCGGGTACCATCAGAATGACCTGTTTTCCTTTTTCGATTTCCCTTTGGATAAGTTTAAGAAAAACCTGGGTCTTTCCGCTTCCGGTAACTCCGAAAAGAAGAGCCGTGGAATTTGCTTTGTCGTCGCAAAGTTTTGCGATTCCCTCAAAAGCATTTTGCTGTTCTTCGGAAAGGACAATGCTTTCCGGGTCTATGCGGCGGAAATTTTCTTTATAAGGTCTTCGGAAAGTTTCCTGTTCGAAAAATTCGAGCACACCTTTTTTCTCAAGAGTTTCCAAAACCGCTTTTCCGGCGGAAGTGAAATATCCGATTTCTTTAACGCAGGCACAGCCAACTTCCGAAAGAAATTCGAGAACTTCTTTTTGCTTGGGTGTCGGTTTTTTAAGAAGGGATTTTTCTTCCGCGTTAAGCTCGGCTTCCCTTTCGGAAATACGGACCATTTTTTCGGTTTCGTCTCCGATTTTTCTTCTGGTGGCTTCTTCCCTTTTAAGAAGTCCTTTTTCCGCCATGGAGTCTATGAAAGAAGAATCGGAAAAGCCGAAAGCTTTGTTTATGTTTTCGCCTTCGGCGCCGCTTTTTTTCTTGCGGAGCCAGTTTATAACCCGCTGTTCCTCTTCGTTTTCGGATTCGCCGTTTGCGAAATATTTATAAACAGGTTTGAAATTAAGCCCGGGCGGAAGCATTGCTTTGACCGCTTCGAAAAGCGGACAAAAAGTTGTTGCCGCAAGATATTTCGCAAGTTCGGCAAGTTCTTCGGAAACAACCGGTTCTTCATCAAGAAGAAATGCGATTTCCTTAACTTTGTTCGGGT
>JAFOYK010000169.1 GCA_017424665.1 Oscillospiraceae bacterium | reverse complement strand
TCATTACCAAAACCGGTGAGCACGAAACCGGACTTATGAGCAAGGAAGAACTTGCAAAAGTTATCCTTGAAAAAGCGGCAGAATTGCTTTAACTAAAAAAAGACGGCAGAGCCGTCTTTTTTTAATCCTTATTTGCCGCAGTGAGCTCCGATTGCTTTCAAAACAAATTCCGCGGTGCCTTTTCCACCGGCGTTATCGATGTTTTCGGTGAAGCGTTCGTCGAAAACATACATCCGGCCAAGGCCGAAAAGAATTTCATCGGTGCAGTTATAATAATTTTCGGTTATGAAGTTCTGAAGCTTTTTAACAAGTTCCTGCGCTTCATCGGATTCGGGCGAACTGCTGGAAATTTTTCCGAATTCTTCGAAAATTTTCATCATTCCAACTGCTATGAAAGAGTTTTCTTCATCCGAACGTCCTTCGTTTTTAGATTCAAATTCTTTGAAAGCGGAAGTTTTGCCCCATTTTTCTTTTGCTTCGGCTTCATATTCTTTAAGTTTTGTTTTATCAAATGCGGTAAAATCCAAGATTTTTTCCTCCTTGTTTTTAAGTTTTTCGGCAAGGGAGATAAGAGAATCGATTTGTTCGCGCCGAAGTTTAAGAAGTTTTATCTGTTCCGAAAGGGCTTTTTGTTTGTCAAAATCCGGGTTTTCGATGATTTTCTTTATTTCTTTAAGCGGAAATTCAAGTTCCCTGAAAAGAAGAATTGTCTGGAGCCTTTCCAAAGAATCTTCATTATAAAGCCGATATCCGGAATCGGTAAAACCGCTTGGCGGCAAAAGACCGATTTTATCGTAATATTGCAAAGTGCGGATGCTTATTCCGGAAGTTTTGCTCACTTCGTTTACTGTAAACATAAGAATCATCTCCCTGTGACTATATATTACACTATTACGTAACGTAAGGGTCAAGGGTTTTGTTTAAAAAATTCATAAAATTTTTAAAAAATATTCGCATCGAATTAAAATTAGTGGAATATAATTACAATCGGTGCTTTACTACATTAAGAAAGAAGGTGTTACACTTGGTAACTTATGAAATGGTAAAAAACGACCCTGCGGTCAAAGTCTATATTCAAAAAGCGGGCGATGCTCTTAAAGCGATCGGTTTTTCGGAACATAGCTTTGCCCACGTTTGTCTTGTTGCGGAAAAAGCCGCATATATTATGGAAACTCTCGGCTATTCCGAAAGGGAAGTTGAACTTGTTAAAATTGCCGGATATCTCCACGATATCGGAAACGTTGTCAACAGAAGCGACCATTCCCAAAGCGGTGCGATTATGGCTTTCAGAATTCTCGACAGAATGGGAATGGATCCGGCGGAAATTTCCGATATCGTAATGGCCATCGGAAACCACGACGAAGGAACCGGAAAACCCATCAGCCCCATGGCGGCGGCTCTTATCATTGCGGATAAATCCGACGTTCGAAGAAGCCGTGTCCAGAACGACGATGAAGAAACCTTCGACGCTCACGATAAGGTAAACTATTCCGTTAAAAAAGCGGAACTTAAAATCAACGAAAACAAGACCCTTATAAAACTCAAGCTCTCCGTTGATACCCGCTATGGCTCCGTTATGGATTATTTCAGAATTTTCATGGACAGAATGGTTCTTTGCAAAACCGCCGCGGAAAAGCTCGGTCTTGAATTTAAACTTATGATTAACGAACAGCAGCTTGTTTAAAAAAGGCTCCCCTGTGTAAGGGGAGCTGTCACCAAAGGTGACTGAGGGGTTGTAACCCCGTCCGTTTATTTTCGGGCGGATAATATCCGCCCCTACAATTAAAAAAATCCCTCCGGATTTCCGGAGGGATTTTTTATTTCTTTGTATTTACTGAAACAAATTCGATTATTGTTCCGATGAACATTCCGATTCCTGCGCCAAGAGCGGCACCAATGGATTTGTTTGCTGTGCCAATTGCAATTCCGATTGCAACGCCGAAAAGCGGTCCCATTGAAGAAAAATCCCAATCGTCTTTTTCGGATTTTATGCGGTGCTTTTTATAATAACTTACGGCAAAAATCGCAAGAGAAAAACCGATGAGCAAATACGGAAGAGAGGCTTTTATGAATTCGCCCATTAGTTTTTCACTCCCTTATGGAATGTTCTTTTTTAAGTTTTTTGATTTTTTTGTTGATTCCGGAAAGACCGGCAAAAATCAGAACAGCAAGAGCAATATTGATAAAAGGAACAAAGACCATTTCTTTCATGTTGAACCAACAGTTAATAATATTCAGTATTCCGACAGAAATATTTAAGATTCCAATCGGAACAAGAAGTTTTTTTATAAGTATATTATGTTTAAGTTCCGATTCGATATCGGAGAAAATTTCGAAAGGACCTTCGGAGGCCTTTTTGCGGAAATAGACCCAGTTAAGATAGCTTGCAACCTGTTCTGCGCCGGTTTCTTCCATAAAGCGGATATACTGTTCGCTTTTGGGGTGGTTGGGGTTATGTTCAAGAAGCTGAATTTTGAAGCTGTATTCGCCGGGTTCGCATTCTTCAAAGGAATAGCGGCAGAAAGTATAGTCAACAAGGGCAAGACCTTTTGCGGCCATTTCATTAAGCCATTTTTCCTCTTTTTCATATTCCCATGCCCAGAAGAATTTTTTGATAACTTTTCTCATTTGTTCCAGCCTCCAGTCAGTTTTTCTCCGTTCATAACAAGTTCTTTAAGACGTTCGATTTCGGAAAGAACCGCTTTTTTTCCAAGTTCAGTAATGACATATTCCTTTTTTCTGTCGCCGGAATCTCCGGGAACGGAAGTTATCCAGCCTTTTTCAAGAAGGGTGTTGATTGCGCCGTAAAGAGTTCCTGCGGCGAGTTTAACTCTTCCGTTTGAAAGTTTTTCCGCGTTCTGCATTATTCCGTAGCCGTGAAGCGGTTCGTTAAGTGAAAGCAAAATATAAAAAACCGCTTCGGTAAGGGCAATGTTTTCCATAAATATATCTCCTTTCGATATATCT
>JAFOYK010000047.1 GCA_017424665.1 Oscillospiraceae bacterium | reverse complement strand
CATCTTCCAAAAGCCAAAATTCACGTTTTTCGTATTCCGGAAAATAAGTACTGATATCTTCACTTCCGTAATAAAAGGCTTTTATTTCTTTTTCCTTAATAATTACAAAAGATTCGCTTATAGGTTCCGCATTTTTCAAAATCGTTTCATAAAGATTTTCGCTTATCACGTTATCTCCGTATTTTGCAAAAAGCTGTTTAGCCATACAGTCAACTTCTCCGGTAATATTAAGAGAATCCAATGCCGTGTGCGCGGAACCGTAGATTCCCATAACGCTTTCTCCGTTCAAAGCCTCAAATTCTCTGATGAAATTTTCCGTCATGGCGTTTTCTCTGAAAGCATGGTTTGGTTCGTCGCTTCCGTAATAACTGCGTCCCTGCTTCATGGCTTCCCTGGTAAGCATGTATTCTTCCGTATCTTCAAGACCCTTTTCTTTAAGTTCATAAAGATATTTTGCTCCGATGGAATTATATTGATGACCAACATCGGTTCCATGAAAAACTGTTTCCGGGCAGGTTTCTTTTATTGCTTTTAAAAAGTTTCTGTTTGCTTCGCCGCCTGCGCTTGTTCCGCTCCACGCCCTAAAAATATCTTCAAGAATTTCATCGCCCTCTGCCTGCATCCACTGGTTAAGAAGCTGTGCCGTATAATAACTGTATTCAACAAAAAGATGCCGCATACCCTGCTCGTTATAATATTTCTGCCAAAGTTCCAGTTCCAATGCCATAATTTTTTTTGTTATTATGTTTTTCTCCATACAGATAAATGGTACCTGTTTTTTGTTTATCTGAACTTTCTTCCGGCATATTGTTTGAAGAACAACCGGAAAAAACAATACACAATAGCAGTATTGCGATAATTATTCTTTTCATTTTACGCTTATTCTTGCTTAAAAAAACAAGCTTTTTCCCTTTCTTTATTATTTTACCGTAAAATTACAAGCACTCGTTTTTTTGTGTAAAAAAACGAGTGCTCTGCTGTATTACTTTCTATAATTAAATCAGTCGCAGATTTTAGAGGAGCTGGAAGTTCCGATTCTGGAAGCGCCTGCTTCGATCATTGCACATGCAGCCTCGAAAGTTTTAACGCCGCCGGAAGTTTTTACGCCCATTTCCGGACCAACGGTTTCGCGCATAAGGCGGATATCTTCAACGGTTGCGCCGCCGGTGGAGAAACCGGTGGAAGTTTTAACAAATTCGGCACCTGCGCGTTTTGCTGCAAGGCAAGCTTCAACTTTTTCTTCATTGGTGAGAAGGCAGGTTTCGATGATAACTTTAAGAATTGCTTTTCCGTTGCAAGCGCTGTGAACGGTTGCGATGTCCTCTTCTACAGAACGCCAATCGCCTTCTTTTGCGGATGTGATGTCGATTACCATATCGATTTCTTCCGCACCGTCTTCGATTGCGCAAGCTGCTTCATAAGCTTTTGCTGCGGAAGCCATTGCTCCAAGAGGAAAACCTACTACGGAGCAGGTTTTGATTCCGGAACCTTTAAGTTCTTTATGTACGAAGTCAACGTTTACGGAGTTTACGCAAACTGCTGCAACTCCGTATTTTTTTGCTTCGTCACAAACAGCCTGAAGCTGTTCGTAAGTTGCGTCAGCTTTAAGAAGGGTGTGGTCAAGATATTTTGCGATAGCCTGTTTATCCATATTGGTTTCCTCCAATCAAAATTTTCTGTAAATCAGCCGCAACCGCCGCAGGAGCCACAGTCGCCGGAGCAACCGCCCTGTTCGGGTCTCTGAATGGTGTCGGGATCATCACCGGTTGCAGACATCTGGATGATGTGAAGAACGTATTCGAACATTTCGTTAAATTCGTCCTGAGCATCGTTGTATGCAACGAGTTTTTCGTGGTTGGTTGCAACTTCGTAGAGTTCGTGAACAACTTTGTCGAGTTCTTCGATTTTTTTGTCGTCACGTTCAGGTTTGGTGATTTCCTGGGTGAGTTCATATCTCTTCATATTGAATTCGGCGATTTTTTCCTGGAGCTCATCGTCTTCCTCAACAGCTTTCTGAGCGTTCATAAGGGCAACGTAGCTTTCCTCCTGCTGGATTTTTTTACCGAGTTCTCTTGCCATTTCGATAACAGTCATTTATTTATTCCTCCGTTTTAATAATTTCTCCGTCAAGCGCCCATCCAAGGGACTCTTTTAAATAAACTTTTGCAAAACCTTTCTGAACGTCGCTTCTCGGAGCACGAACAACAAGGTTTTCATAACTTCTTCCGCTGATATAACCTTCGCCCACGTCAACTTCATCATCGAAAAGAACCGTCGTGGTTTTTCCTACGAAAGATGCATTGACTTCGTGGCTTATTTCAGTCTGTAAATCAAGCAGACGCTGGAAACGTTTTGAAGAAACGTCATGCGGAATCTGGTCTTCCATAACAGCGGCCTTGGTTCCCTCTCGTTTGGAATAGATGAAGCTGTAGGTCATGCTCCATTTTGCTTTTCTCGAAAGTTCCATGGTCGCTTCAAAATCCTCTTCCGTTTCACCGGGGAAACCTACTATAAGGTCGCTTGTGATGGTAACATCCGGAATAATTTCCCTTGCCATATCAACAAGTTCCATATAATGTTCTGCTGTATACCTTCTGTTCATGCGGCGAAGGACGTCATCAGAACCGCTCTGTACCGGAAGATGAATATAATTGCAGACTTTTTCGCAATCGCGAATTGCTTCAAGAAGCTCCCTTGTGCAATCTTTGGGGTGAGAAGTCATGAATTTAATTCTGAAATCTCCCGGAATTGCGTTAACTTCGCGAAGAAGCTCTGCAAAGGTCATTCCCTTTACAAGCCCTTTTCCGTAAGAGTTTACGTTCTGGCCGAGAAGAGTTATTTCCTTATAACCTGCGGCAACGATTTCTTTTGCTTCAGCAAGGACGTTTTCCGGAAGATGGCTTTTTTCTCTTCCGCGAACAAGGGGCACTACGCAGTATGTGCAGAAATTATCGCATCCATGCATGATGGGAAGATTTGCCTTCATATCATCGTCACGGTGTATCGGAAGATATTCAGCCATACAGCCTTCGCCTTCGCCAATATCAAACTGACGTTTTTTTGCGGTGATATGTTTATAAGCAAGCTCCGGAAGTCTCGGAGCGGCGTGAGTTCCGAAAACGATATCCACAAAAGGATAGCTTTGGCGGAACTTCTTTGCGATATGTTCCTGCTGGACCATGCATCCGCAGACTGCGATAATCATATCCGGGTTTTCTTCATGGGCTTTTTTAAGAATACCCACGTTTCCGAAAACACGTTTTTCGGCGTTTTCTCTTATTGCGCAGGTGTTAAAGATAACAAACTCGGCGCCTTCGGCGGAATCCGTTATGGTATAACCCATCTGTTCAAGAAGGCCTTCCAGCTTTTCGCCGTCGGAAAAGTTCTGCTGACATCCGTAAGTATGAACGTAAGCAAGATGTTTGCCTTCCCTTCCGGAAATAATTTCGCGCACTTTTTCAATATAGTTTATTTCGGGCATTGAAACTTCCTTTCTGCCTGGAAAAATACAAATATTACTTAACTATATAATATTATCACGAAGGAACAAATTTATCAATAGTATGAAACGCGAATATGTTTAGCAAAACATTTTTGCGGCAATAATATCTTCGCAAGAAAATTACGGAGTGATAAAAATGACCGTTAAACGAGGAGATATTTACTATGCCGACCTTAGTCCCGTGGTCGGTTCGGAACATGGCGGGATCCGTCCGGTGCTTATTGTTCAGAATGACGTTGGAAACAAATTCAGCCCTACCGTTATCGCAGCAGCGATAACCAGCCAGAAAGATAAAACAAAACTTCCGACCCACATTTCCGTTTCTTCGGAAAATTGCGGGCTTGCAAAGGATTCCATCGTTCTTCTTGAACAGATACGTACCATCGACAAACAGCGCCTTAAAGAGCATATGGGGCATCTTGACGAGGGCGCCATGAACAAAATTGACGAAGCCCTTTCCATAAGTTTCGGATTATAAAAACAAAAAACGGAAGGCTAAGAGTCGTACTCTAAAGGATAGTAAAAAAGCTGTGTGGAATTTCCACACAGCTTTTAATTTTGTCTCATACCTTGACAAGCAGGGGAAATGTACGGCACATTTCCCGCTTGTTAGGAGAACCTAAAACCCTTTAAATCTTATACTACTTTAAGAATGTTTATCTTTTCTTTTTTGAGCAGATATGCAAATGCACCAAGAGAGACAATGCTATCAAAGGCATTACCAATACCGAACAGTAAGGCAATTCCTATAAGCGACGGGGTCCACACTCCCGTTAAATATAGAATAAATGCAACCCCATAATAAACCGTATTAGTCACTACTGACTCAAAAAGCATATAGTTAGTTTTACCGAGTCCGTAAAAAACAGAGTCAAATACATTTTGGAATGCATACAGCACATAAAAACCGACAAGAACAAGCACAAGTTCGAATAGTTTATTCACATCGTTAAACTGCAAAACATTTGCCATAAAGGGTTTCCAAAGCGGAATGCCGATAAACCAAAGTACAGATATAATCGCAGTAAGTCCAAAATATCCAAGACTATTTTTACGTATATTATCTTTATCCGTGGCGGTTTCTTGCTTTATGAGTTCACCGAGTTGGAGAATAGGCAAAAGTAGCCAACCCCAAATAAAGTTATTTGCCACCCAATAGGTGCCCTGTTCACCCACAACATTGACCATTCGGGAAATCATAACCATATAAGCAACATTACGCACAAGAGATTCCAGTCCTGAAATACTGCCAATTTTTATAAATTCTTTTACCCAAGCAAAATTAAGTTTTGCTTTGTCAAAAATGTTGATATTTTCTTTTGAAAGAAGTACAAGTGATACAGCAAGTAAAACAATATTAACAACAATAT
>JAFOYK010000122.1 GCA_017424665.1 Oscillospiraceae bacterium | reverse complement strand
TATTTTGACCGCGGCGCCAAACCTTGCTCGCTGTTTCGCCCACTGGGCGCGCTTCGCAAGCTTTGCTCGGTTTCTTTTGGTTACAAAAGAAATGGGTGGAATAAAATAAACAAAAGCAAAATTTCCTTCACCCCGAAAGGTTTTCTTCTTTCAAACGCCCTAACCGCCGAAATTCTCTACTGAAAGATTACAAAATTTAACCGAGCAGATAATTTAGATTGAAATCCGCCGTCGGCCTGAACGATGGCGGTTGAAAATAAAAAACACCGTTTTTCCGGTGGTGCGCTTATTCCCCCTTTTCAAAGGGGGAGTCGCTCGCGGGAGCGAGCGGGTAGGGGTTTGAAACTTTTCTTTCAGGTGATGTCTCTTGCGGTGCCCAAAATATTCTGCGGCATAGCGCCTTGAATATTTTGACCGCGGCGCCAAACCTTGCTCGCTGTTTCGCCCACTGGGCGCGCTTCGCAAGCTTTGCTCCTTCAAGGGGACTGAAACGCACCACTGCAAGATTGCGATTCCGAATATCTACCGTCGCCGCTCGGAGTCGGCAACGGTTTTCTGTATAAATTGTTCGCTCGGTTATGTTTGCGTGGGCGGAAATATCCGCCCCTGTAATTTCAACCAAAATCAAAGGAGGTCTCTGCCGATGAAAAAACTTAAAACCCTCGGAATAATTTCCGCGGTTTTTCTTGTTCTTATAATTTCCGTTTTCGCTTTTCTTGCCGCTTTGGGAATTTTCAAAATCGAAACCGATGAAACGGGAAAAAGCGAAATAATCTTCACCCCGGCGGAAAACAAAAACTCCGCCCTTAAGTGGCAAACCGAAAAAACCGAAGGCGATATCACCGCGGTTTTTAAAACCGATCTCGGAAAATTCGAAGTGAAACTCGGCGACTTTGAAGCCGCCGAAAAATTCATCGAACTTGATAACGAAGGAACTTTCGACGGAATGGAATTTTCCGTCCTTGCGGAAAATATGTTTATACAGACTTCCCTTTCCGAAAAGGAATTTTCCGCCGAAAAAAACGAACTTGCCGCAATAAAAGGCGCCGCTTGCTTCGTTATGAACGGCGAACTTGCCACCGCTTCCCTCGCCTTTATAACCGCCGATGAAATTTCCCGGGCTTCCGCGGATTATATGGAAAAAGCGGCTTTTGATAAAGAACGGAAAGAGGTTTACAATTCCTTCGGCGGAAAACCGGAATATGAAGAAAACCTTCTTGTTTTCGGAAGCGTCGTTTCCGGTTTCGAAGTTATAAAAGCCATTGAAAGCACCGAAAATTCCGGCTACGTCGGCGGATATTCCCCTTTGGAACCGGTCAAAATAATTTCTGTTGAAATTAATTTTCCAACCGAAGAAAACTGAAAACTCCGTTGACTTTAATGCCGGGTTGTTATAATATATTAAATGTAAAAAACATTCCCCCAAAAAAGGAGAAAAGAAAATGTCCAAAAACAATAACCTTCCCGAAACCGAAGATTACGGCAACGACATCGTAACCCTTGTTGACGAAGACGGCAACGAAAACGAATTTGAAATCGTCGATTCCCTTGTAACCGACAATAACGAATATTTTGCTCTTATCCCCACCGAAACCGCCGAAAACATCGATTCCGACAGCGGCGAACTTCTTATCCTTAAAGTTGTTGAGGATGACGGCGCAGAATTCCTTGAACCCATCGAAGATGACGAAGAATATGAAAGCATCTCCGAAATTTTCATGGAACGCCTTGAAGATCTTTACGATTTCGAAGCCTGATCAAAAACAATGAAAGAAGAAGACCGCGTAATCATCACAATTTGCGATGATGAAGGAAACCTTGGCGAATTTGAAATCGTCGATTGCCACGAAAACGAAAAAGGCGAATATTATTTTGCCCTTCTTCCCGTTGCAAACGGTGAAAACGCCGGTTCCGGAATTGATGCCCTTCTGGTTCTTAAATCCGTTAAAGAAGACGGCGAAGAACTTCTTGAACCCATCGAAGATGACGAAGAATATGAAAGCGTTGCCAAAATTTTTACGGAACGCCTTAAAGATATTTTTAATTTTGAAAGCTGAGTGAAAAACATGAAAGAAGAAGACCGCGAATTTCTTACCCTTACCGGTGAAGACGGCGAAGAAACCGAATTTGAGATCGTTGATAAAATCGTTGTAAACGGAACCGAATATCTTGCTCTTGTTCCCGCTGTTGAATCCGAAGAAGACGGCCTTTATATTTATAAAGTAATCGTTGAAGACGGCGACGAATATATCGAACCCATCGAAGACGACAAAGAATTCGAAGAAATTTCCGAAACCTTTGAAGACCGCCTTTCCGAAGTTTACGATTTCGAATAATAATTAAAAAGAAAGAGGAAAAAACCATGCCTCAGGATTTTGAAGAATTTAACGTAATCACCCTTTCCGATGACGAAGGCAACGAAGTTGATTTTGAACTTGTTGACGCAATCGAACATAACGGAAAAAAATATTGCATCCTTTATCCGGAAGGCCTTTCCGAAGAAGAACGCGAAGATGAAGAACCCCTCATCCTCGAATACGTCCTCGAAGGCGACGAAGATTTCCTTGAAGAGATCATCGACGATGACGAATATGACGAAATTTACAACATCTATTTCGGCGGAGATTATGAATCTTAATTTCCCCGGAAAAAATCAATAACAGTAAAAACACCCTGCTTTGTGCGAGAATCGTCCGTTTTTTTAATCCAACAAATCGTTAAAAGGGAGTCCTGCTCCGGCTCTGTAATGTAGGCCCTGCCTTCGGGATCAGGGGAACGTGAACCTGTCGGGAGAACTTACCCACCCCTGTCATAATAGACCCGGGTTTCAACGATGGACTCTTCGGCAAAGCGGGGTATTTTTATCAGCCTTCCCGGAGGGCAGGCTCCCGTTTTATGGTAGGGCGGGGGCTTGCTCCCGCCGTAAAAAAGCCTTCCGGTCGGAGAAGCTGTCACCGAAGGTGACGGAGGGATTCCTTTGCTTTAATACCACCCCATTTCTTTTGTGACCAAAAGAAACCGGCCGATGCCGGAAAGAAAAGTTTTCTAACCCCTGTTGCCGCCCCATCGCAAAATAGTGATTTCAAATTGCGACCGTCGCCGCACTAATGCAGGGAACGGTCTTGGCCGTTCCGTTTAGCCTTCCCAAAGGGGAAGGTGGCATTTCCGAAGGAAAATTACGAAAGAGGGATAACCAAGAACCCGGAGGGTAAAAATCTCTCCCCCACCCCTTTGAAAAGGTTAAAACAAAACCTTCCGCTTAACAGTAGGGAACGGTCTTGCCCGTTCCGAAAATTTGAAATCAACCGAAAGGAGAAAACCGCAAAAAATGTCACGCCTTGAAAGAACCGAACTTTTCCTTGGAAAAGAAGCCCTTGAAAAACTTAAAAACGCAAGAGTTGCCGTAATGGGCCTTGGCGGTGTGGGCGGCGCGGCTGCCGAAGCTCTTTTAAGAGCGGGCGTCGGCCATCTCCTTTTAATCGACGGCGATTCCGTGGACGAAACCAACATAAACCGCCAGATTCTGGCAACTTACGAAACAGTCGGTATGGATAAAATCGAAGCGGCCCGCCTTCGCTTCGAAAAAATCGCCCCGGATTGCGAAGTTACCTATAAAAAGGAATTCTATCTTCCGGAAAATTCCGCTTTTCTCTATGATTGGAACCCGGATTATATAATCGACGCCATCGATACCGTAACCGCAAAGCTCCATCTGGCGGAAGAATGTAAAAACCGCGGAATAAAACTTCTCATGTGCCTTGGAACGGGAAACCGCCTTGAACCGGAAAAACTTAAAATCGGAAACATTTCCGAAACGGCGGGAAGCTCCCGCACCCGCAAGC
>JAFOYK010000001.1 GCA_017424665.1 Oscillospiraceae bacterium | reverse complement strand
GGACGAAAACAGTTTCTATCATCCCAACGCAATGGATATGCGCGCTTTTAAAAACGGCGAAGAAACCGACAAAATTCGCGTTTATTCCATCGGCGGCGGCGAAATCGCCGTTGAGGGAACGGATTACGTTGCTCCGCCGGAAGTTTATTATGAAGAAAGCTTCGACGAAATCGCGGAATATTGCCGCGAACACGATATCCGGATCTGGGAATACGTTGAACGCATGGAAGGTCCCCGCATCTGGGATTACCTTGAAGAAGTCTGGAACCAGATGAAACGCACCATTAAAGAAGGTCTTAAATCCGAAGGAGTTCTTGCGGGCGGTTTGGGCGTTCAGCGCAAAGCGGCTTTTCTCTATAACCAATATCATATGGACGAAAGCGCCGAAACCAAGGAAAACAGAATCGTCTGTTCCTATGCTTTTGCGGTCGGCGAACAAAACGCCAGCAACGGAACCGTTGTTACCGCTCCCACCTGCGGCGCGGCCGGAGTTATGCCCGCGGTTCTTTATTATTGGCAGAAAAAACGCAAAGTTTCCGATACCGATATTCTCCATGCTCTTGCGACCGGGGGAATCATCGGAAACCTTATCAAAACCAATGCTTCAATTTCCGGCGCGGAATGCGGTTGCCAGGCGGAAATCGGAACCGCCTGCTGTATGGCTTCCGCCGCACTTGCTGAAATTTGCGGAATGAGCCTTGACCAGATCGAATATGCGGCGGAAGTTTCCATGGAGCATATGCTCGGACTTACCTGCGACCCCATCGACGGCCTTGTTCAGATTCCCTGCATCGAGCGAAACGCCGTTGCGGCAATGCGTTCCATAAACGCAATTTCCCTTGCAAACTTCCTTACCCACACCAGAAAAATTTCTTTCGACACGGTTGTTAAAACCATGTATGAAACGGGAAAGGATATCAAAAGCCGTTACCGCGAAACTTCTGAAGGCGGTTTGGCAAAACATTATTGCAGCTGTGACTGAAAAGATTAAGAGCACGCCTTCGGGTGTGTTCTTTTTTTTGCCAAAAAACGGGAAAACAATGGTAAAAATTGGCTCTGCTTCATTAAAAAGGAAGAGCTTTTGAAAACTATATATTCCTTCGTAGATAAAAAAATCTGTCAAGAGAAAAACGGAAAAACAGCAGTAAAAATATTGAGAGAAAAACCGGGGTTCTTTTCTACAAATCCTACAATTGACCTTTTGCCGGGGTTAATTTATAATGAATAATACAAAGCTATATTTATAAATAATTATATAAATTCAAAATAATACAGGAGGTTTTCGATATGATCAAAACTATTGTAAAACGTGACGGAAGAATTGCAGATTTTAATATTGATAAGATCGCAAACGCTATTTTCATGGCCGCAAAAGCAAACGGAGGAAGCGACTATGAGGAAGCAATGGCCATTGCCCTTTCCGTTGTAAATTACATAGAAGAAAAAGAACATATCGAAACTCCCCACGTTGAACATGTTCAGGACGTTGTTGAAAAAATGCTTATCGAAACCGGACATGCCCGCACCGCAAAGAGCTATATCCTTTACCGTGCAAACCGTAACAAAGTCCGTGAGATGAACACCCGCCTTATGAAGACCATGGAAAACCTCACTTTCCAGTCTGCAAAGGAAAACGACGTTAAACGCGAAAACGCAAACATAAACGGCGACACCGCCATGGGCACCATGCTTAAATACGGAAGCGAAGCCGCAAAACAGTTCTATGAAATGTATATCCTTAATCCCCGCCACGCACAGGCACATCATGACGGCGATATCCATATTCATGACCTTGACTTCCTTACCCTTACCACCACCTGCTGCCAGATAGATATCCTTAAACTTTTCAAAGACGGTTTTGACACCGGCCACGGCCACCTCCGTGAACCCCAGGATATCGCAAGCTATGCGGCTCTTGCATGCATCGCTATCCAGTCCAACCAGAACGACCAGCACGGCGGTCAGAGCATCCCTAACTTCGATTACGGAATGGCTCCCGGCGTTGCAAAATCCTATAAAAAAATCTATTGCCAGAACCTTGGTCGCGCTCTTGAACTTCTTGCAAACGAAGAATGCGGCGACTGCGTAGCGGAAGAAATTCTGAACGAAGCCATTAACCTTTGCGGCGAATGGCCCAAACTTGAGGACGGCGAAGTTTATAAAGCAGCCGAACTTGCTCTTCTTAAAGAAAAATACGGCGAAGAAATTGCCGTTAAAGCACAGGAATTCGCTTTCAGAAGAGCGGAAAAAGAAATCGACCGCGCAACCTTCCAGGCAATGGAAGCTCTTGTTCATAACCTTAACACCATGCATTCCAGAGCGGGCGCACAGGTTCCGTTCAGCTCCATCAACTACGGTACCGACACCACCCCGGAAGGCAGACTTGTTATCAAAAACATCCTTAAAGCAACCGAAGCAGGTCTTGGAAACGGTGAAACCCCCATTTTCCCGATCCATATCTTCAAAGTTAAAGAGGGAATCAACTATAATCCGGGCGAACCCAACTATGACCTCTTTAAACTTGCCTGCAAAGTCAGCGCAAAACGCCTTTTCCCGAACTTCTCCTTCATCGATGCTCCCTATAACCTTCAGTATTATAAAGAAGGACATCCGGAAACCGAAATTGCA
This sequence comes from Oscillospiraceae bacterium, assembly GCA_017424665.1. GTDB lineage: Bacteria > Bacillota > Clostridia > Oscillospirales > Ruminococcaceae > UMGS1668. Next base: position 5,378 of record JAFOYK010000001.1, on the reverse strand, counting down.
TATATGGGATGCCGCACCAGAGTTATCGGAAACGTTTACGATCCGGAAAGAGAAATTGTTTCCGGCCGCGGAAACCTTTCCTTCACTTCCATCAACCTTCCGAGACTTGCAATTCTTTCCAACCACAACATCGATCTTTTCTTCGATCAGCTCGACAGCAAAATTTCCCTTGTAATCGAACAGCTTCTTGAAAGATTTGAAATTCAGAAAAAGAAAAAAGTCCGCAACTATCCCTTCCTTATGGGTCAGGGAATCTGGATCGATTCCGAAAAACTTTCCGAAGATGACGAAGTCGGCGAAGTTCTTAAACACGGAACCCTTTCCGTCGGTTTCATCGGCCTTGCTGAATGTCTTAAAGCACTCACCGGTTTCCACCACGGCGAAAGCAAAGAAGCACAGAACCTTGGTCTTGAAATCATCGCTTTCATGAGAAAGAGAATGGACGAAGCCTGTGAAAAATACGGTCTTAACTTCTCCCTTCTTGCAACCCCCGCAGAAGGCCTTTCCGGAAGATTTGTACGTATGGATGCCGCAAAATTCGGTAAGATCCCGGGCGTTACCGACCGCGATTATTACACCAACTCCTTCCATGTTCCGGTATATTATCCCATCAGCGCTTTCGATAAAATCAAGAGAGAAGCACCTTACCATGCTCTTACCAACGCAGGCCACATCACCTATATCGAACTTGACGGCGACCCCCAGCAGAACCTTGACGCTTTCGAACAGGTAATCCGCTGCATGAAAGAATCCGGCGTAGGTTACGGCTCTGTTAACCACCCGGTCGACCGCGACCCCGAATGCGGATTCACCGGAATCATCGGCGACGAATGCCCTAAATGCGGAAGAAAAGAAGAAGACGGCGAACGCTTTGAAAGAATCCGCCGCATCACCGGTTACCTTGTAGGTACCCTTGATAACTTCAACAACGCAAAACGTTCCGAAGTTGAAGACCGAGTAAAACACTCTGTCCAGACCCAGGCAGAAGAAATCTGATAAACGAACAAAAGCCCGAACGCAAATGCGTTCGGGTTTTCAGCATAATCAAACGGAGAATAAAGAATGGAAATGAAAACTTTGCGCCTTGCGGGCGTTATGAGGGAATCCATTGTCGACGGACCGGGAATCCGAATGACCGTTTTCGGCCAGGGTTGTCCCCACCACTGCAAAGGCTGCCATAATCCGGAAACACATGATCCCAAAGGCGGATATTTAAGCCACCCGGAAAATATTCTTAAAGCAATAGACCAAAACCCGCTTCTTCAGGGGGTAACTTTTTCCGGCGGAGAACCTTTTTTTCAGGCGGAAGAATTCGCGGAACTTGGCACCGAAATCAAAAAACGCGGCCTGCATATAACAACCTATTCCGGATATACTTTTGAACAGATTATGAGCGGGATCGAGGCGGGCAAAACCGGTTGGAAAGAACTTCTTTCCGTTACCGATCTGCTCGTTGACGGAAAATTTATCATTGAGGAAAAATCGCTCAATCTTCTTTTCCGCGGTTCGAAAAACCAAAGACTTATAAACGTTCCGGAAAGTCTTGAAGCAGGTGAAGCTGTTCTTTGGGACCCGGAAGATGAAAGCGGCGTTCTGAGGTACAAAAAATGAAAAAAACGAATTTTGAAGTAACTTCCTTTGGCCTTCATATCCTTGCAATGACCCTTATGCTTTGCGACCATCTTTGGATAACCGTTGTTCCCGGAAACAACTGGCTTACGGATATCGGAAGAATTGCGTTTCCGATTTTTGCTTTTATGACGGTTGAAGGATTTTTTTACACAAAAAATCTTAAAAAATATGTAAAAAGGCTGATTCTTTTTGCGCTGATAAGCGAAATTCCTTTTAACCTTGTGATTGCCAACAGCGTTTTCTATCCTTTGCATCAGAATGTTCTCTGGACTTTTTTGATCGGTTTTGGGCTTATATGGATAAACGAAAAAGCAAAGGACAGAAAAACTTTTGCAAGAATTCTTGTTGCCGCAATAACCGTCGTTATGGGCTATATTCTTGGAATAATCAGCTTTTGCGATTATTACAGCGCCGGCGTTCTCACGGTTCTGGTTTTCTATTTCTTCCGGGGAAGAAAATGGTGGAATTTCGTTTTCCAGGCGCTTTGCCTTTGGTATATAAACACCGAAATCCTTTCCGGTTTTTATTATGAATGGAATATTTTCGGAATGGAAATCGAAGTTCTTCGCCAAAGTTTTGCAATGTTCGCCCTTGTTCCAATCTGGCTTTATAAAGGCAAACAGGGATTTTACAACAAAGGAATCAAAGCTCTTTATTATTGGTTCTATCCGGCGCATCTTTTCGTTTTGTGGATGATAAGGGAAATAATCGCATAAAATAGAGAAAAAACGCGATTTTATTTTTCAAAAACCCTTGCATTTTGTTTTTAATTATGTTAATATTATTAAAGTAATAATGCTAGTATGAAGGAGTGGGAACGCAAGACCCGCTCCTTTCTATTTACCGGATAATTTTTGGAGGTGTATTTTTTTGGCGGAAAAAAAGAAAAATACCGCGCAGATCTGCACTGAACTTGCTCTTCCCGTAGCAGAACAGCTTGGAGTTGAACTCTGGGACGTTCGCTTCGAAAAAGAGGGCACGGAGTGGTACCTGCGCTTTTTTATTGACAAAGACGGTCTTACCATCGAAGATTGCGAAAACTTCAGCAGAGCGATGGACCCGATTCTTGATAAAGCAGACCCCATTGAAAAACAGTATGTTCTCGAAGTTTCTTCCCCCGGCATTGAAAGAAAACTTATTACCGAAGAACACGTTAAAAAATTTCTCGGCTATCTCGCAACCGTAAGATTTGTCCGCGCTCCCGAAGGATATAACCAGCGCGAATTCCTTCTTCAGCTCGATGACATCAAAGACGGCGTAATCACCGCTTCTTTCGAAGACGGAACCGAAATGGTCTTTAACAAAGCGGACACCGCTTTTATCAAACTTTATTACGATTTTAACAACGACTGAGGAGGAATTATAAAAAAATGAACGCAGAATTTTTTGAAGCGCTCGCACTTCTTGAAAAAGAAAAAGGCATTTCCGTTGAATACCTTTGCGAAAAAATCGAAAACGCTATCGCAATTGCAATCCGCCGCGACTATATCGGCACCGAAGACGTAAAAGTTGTTATCGACCCCGAAACCAGAACTTTTGACGTTGCAATCAGAAAACTTGTTGTTGAGGAAGTTGAAGACACCGCAAACCAGATCCTCATCGATAAAGCACTTAAATACAATAAAAAAGCTCAGCTTGGCGACATTGTTGACATTCCTCTTGAAACCAAGGAATTCGGCAGAATTGCCGCACAGACCGCAAAACACGTTATCAAACAGGGCATCCGCGAAGCAGAAAGAGGCCAGGTTCTTAAAGAATTCCAGAGCCGCGAACACGAAATCATTACCGCAACCGTTGTAAGCACCGATATCGTCCGCGGAAGCGTAACTCTTGAAATTGACCACAACGAAGCTTTCCTTCTTAAATCCGAACAGATCCCCGGCGAAGTTTTCCAGGACGGCGAAAGAACCAAAGTTTATGTTGTTGAAGTAACCGCTTCCGAACGCGGCCCCAAAGTTATGATTTCCAGAACCCATCCCGGCCTTGTAAAACGCCTTTTCGAAATGGAAGTTCCCGAAATTTATGAAGGCACCGTTGAAATCAAAGCGGTTTCCCGTGAAGCAGGTTCCAGAACCAAACTTGCAGTTTGGAGCAAAGACCCCGACGTTGACGCAGTTGGCGCTTGCATCGGTACCCGCGGCGCACGTGTTGCAAAAATTGTTGACGAACTCGGCGGCGAAAAAATCGACGTTGTTCAGTATTCCGAAGATCCGGCAGAATTTATTGCCGCAGCACTTTCTCCTGCAAAAGTTGTTTCCGTTGAAGTTGACCCCGAAGGAAACAAAACCTGCAAAGTAAAAGTTCCGGATGAACAGCTTTCCCTTGCAATCGGCAACAAAGGCCAGAACGCAAGACTTGCCGCAAAACTTACCGGTTGGAAGATCGATATCAAACCCGAAAGCGGCTTTTGGGGTGAAGAAGAATAATTAACATAAGAAACTACGAACTTTTCCGAAAGGAGGAAGCCTTTTTATGAAAAAAATTCCCGAAAGAATGTGCACCGGCTGCGGCGAGAAAAGGCCGAAGCGCGAACTTATCCGCGTTGTAAAAAGCCCGGAAGGCGTGATTTCGCTTGATAAAACCGGCAGAAGCCCCGGAAGAGGCGCTTATGTCTGCCCGAATCCGGAATGCCTTAAAAAGGCGCGCAAAACAAAACGTATCGAAAGAGTTTTCGAAACCCCGATTCCGGAAGAAGTTTATGACGCGCTTGAAAAGGAGTTGGAAGCCGATGGCGAATGAAAAACTTTCCGGTTTCCTCGGTCTTGCAAGAAAAGCCGGAAAACTTGTTTTCGGTTTTGACATGACCGTCGAATCCATCCAGAAAGGAACCGCCAAAGCGGTGCTTCTTTCAAGCGATTGCGCCGAAAGAACCGCAAGAAACATTAAAAGAATTGCGGAAGAAAACGGAGCGGAAGTTTTAATTTTACCCCTCACTATGGACGAAATAGGATATGCCGTTGCAAAACGAGTCGGAGTTGTTTCCGTTTGCGACAGCGGCTTTTCAAAAAAAATAAAAGAGCTGCTGGAAAGCGGCATGCAGAAAGCATGAACGAGTTTGGAGGAATTGCATAGATGATTGAAAATATTAAATATAAAGCGGCGGACCTCGCAAAAGACCTTAAAGAACCTGTTAAAGATGTTCTTGACGTTCTCGGCGAAAAATTCCCCGCAAAAAAGGCACAGGCTGCCCTTACCGAAGAGGAACTTAACTACGTTTTTGAACATTACACCAAAAAGAACGAAGTAACCAGTTTTGCTCCTTATTTCGCAATGGCAGGCCAGCCCAAAACTGAACCTAAAAAAGAAGAGCCCAAAGCCGAAGCACCCAAAGCTGAAGCAAAACCCGCTCCCAAAGCAGAAAAACCTGCTGTAAAAGAAGAAAAGAAACCCGAAGCAAAACCCGCTCCTAAAGCAGAGGAAAAACCTGTTCAGAAAACCGAACAGAAACCCGCAGAGCGCAAACCCTTCGAAAACCGCGATAACCGTCAGAACGACAGAAGAAACGACCAGCGTTCCGAAAGACCCCAGGGCGACCGTAAATTCGGCGACAGACCCCAGGGCGAAAGACCTCAGGGTGACCGCAAATTCGGCGACAGACCCCAGAGTGACAGACCTCAGGGCGACCGCAAATTCGGTGACAGACCCCAGGGCGACAGACCTCAGGGCGACCGCAAATTCGGTGACAGACCCCAGGGCGAAAGACCTCAGGGTGACCGCAAATTCGGTGACAAACCCCAGGGCGAAAG
>JAFOYK010000147.1 GCA_017424665.1 Oscillospiraceae bacterium | reverse complement strand
CTTCAAAAACGGAAAGAACAGGTTCAACGTCTTTACCTTTGATTTTGCGTTCAATATAGTTATTGGTGATTTTATAAACGATCGGGCAAAGAACAAGAACACCGATAAGGTTGGGGATCATCATAAGGCCGTTGAATGTATCGGAAATATCCCATGCGAGAGAAGAATGGAGCATCGGGCCGATGAAAATTGCGGAAACGAAAATAACTTTATAAACAATGGTGGATTTGGTTCCGAAGAGATATTCCCATGCTTTGGTGCCGTAAACGCTCCAGCCAAGGGTGGTGGAATATGCAAAGAGCATGATTGCGATTGCGATGAACATGGAACCCGCTTTACCGAAAAGGGTTTCAAAAGCTGCGCCCGCAAGAGCGGAAGAGCTGATTCCTTCAACAAGGATCGCGCCGGTTTCAAGGTCAACTACACCGGAGGAAAGAATGGTGAAAGCGGAAAGAGTGCAGACGATCATGGTATCTACGAAAACTTCGAAGATTCCCCACATACCCTGTTTAACGGGTTCTTTAACGTTGGAACAGGAATGAACCATTACGGAAGAGCCAAGGCCGGCTTCGTTGGAGAAAACGCCGCGTTTGCAGCCCTGGGTTACAACTTCTTTCATTGCAATACCGGCAAAGCCGCCCGCTGCAGCTTCGATTCCGAATGCGTTGCTGAAAATGGAACCGAAAACAGCACCGAACATATCGATGTTTGCAATGCAGATTGCAAGAGAACCTACGATATAAAGAACTACCATTCCGGGAACAAGTTTTTCGGTAACCGCGGCAATTCGTTTAAGACCGCCGACGATAACGAGCGCGGAAAGAATTACAAATGCAATACCGGTTGCCCAGTTGGGAATGTTGAATGCAGAATCGAGGTTTACAGCTATGGAGTTCATCTGGCTGAGGTTACCGATTCCGAAGGAAGCGAGAAGGCAGAAGCAGCAGAAAAGAACAGCGAGGATAGCGCCGATCCATTTGCAGCCTTTCTTTGCTCCAAGGCCGTCTTTAAGATAATACATAGCGCCGCCGCACCATTCGCCTTTGATGTTTTTGCGGCGATAGAAAATTCCGAGAACGTTTTCGGAATAGTTGGTCATCATACCAAGGATAGCCGCGATCCACATCCAGAAAATTGCGCCGGGACCGCCAAGAACGATTGCGGTTGCAACACCGGCGATGTTACCGGTACCAACGGTTGCCGCAAGAGCGGTGCAAAGGGATTGAAACTGGGAAATGTTGCGTTTGTCGGATTTATCGGTTACGTCTTTGTCGGTAAAAATTGAACCTATGGTTTCCTTCATCCAATGTTTAAAATGAACAAACTGAAAACCTTTTGTAACGATAGTACAGATTACACCGGTTCCGAGAAGAAGCGCAAGGCCTATTGTTACCCATACAAATGTGTTGATAGCGCCGTTTACTTCAGCTACTTTTGCAAGAAATTCTTCCATGATTTTTCTCCTTTTTCTCTTCAAAAAACAAAACAGCGAAAAGACCCGAAAGACGGATTTTTTCGCTGCTGAACACAAAATTCGACACAAAGCGCATGGTTTCCATGCAAAAACTATCGAAAAAACTGTCCTTTTGCCTGAGAGATTCGTTTTGTTAAAACTTGCACCTTCGGCATCCGCGCTTGGCGAACTTCTCCAGTCTTTCATCCGTTCACAGTCCCCATTCCTTTCGGAACGCCTGAGAGTGTTATTCCTTCGGCAAGCTTTCGCTTTTTCCTGTGAATTTCATCTGACGCTATTCAATTTGATGTGATGAGTATAACTCACTTCAAACAAAAATGCAATAGTTTTCAGCAAAAAAGTTTTAGCAATTTAAAGTGTGATTTTTATAAACCTAGCATGTGCATGGGAATCGGCTGCGGCGCGGTTGGGGTAACCGGCGCAAGAATTATCGATTCCCCGCGGGAAAGACTTATTGCTATCATCACAAACAGCTTTATGCCTTGCAACGGGCGGCTTCCGGCAATAATTGCGCTTATAACAATGTTTTTTACGGATTCTTCCGTGCTCGGCGCGGCAATTTTGACCGGAACGGTTGTTTTTTCGGTGCTCACCAGCCTTCTTGTTTCAAAAATTCTTTCAAAAACCGTGCTCAAAGGAATTCCTTCCGGTTTTGTTCTTGAACTTCCGCCCTATCGAATTCCCAAATTCGGAAAAGTTGTAATCCGTTCGGTTTTTGACAGAACACTAAAAATTCTTGGAAGAGCGGTTCTTGTTGCGGTTCCCGCCGGAATTATCATCTGGCTGTGCTCATATTTTTCCTTCGGCGGAAAAACCGTGCTCGAAATTTCAGCTTCCGCGCTTGACCCTTTCGCAAGGCTTTTCGGACTTGACGGAAACGTGCTTTGCGGGTTTATTCTTTCTTTTCCCGCAAACGAAATTGCCCTTCCGATAATGGCGATGGGATATTCCGGCGGTGTTCTTTCTGAACTCGGAAGCCTTTCGGAAACTGCCGCTCTTTTTTCCGAAAACGGTTTCACTTCCGTCACCGCCCTTTGTTCCATAATCTTTTTTCTTTTCCATTGGCCCTGCGCCACAACGGTTTTTACCATCTGGAAAGAAACAAAAAGTTTCAAATGGACTTTCGCTTCCGTGGCTGTTCCGCTTCTGACCGGTCTTTCCCTTTGTTTTGCGGTAAATATGATTGCAAAACTGTTTCTTTGATTGGCAAAAAGCCTTGATATTTATTCAAAAGATGTTATAATATGATGGAAAGGGTGGTGTTTTTTATGGCATTCATTGAGAAAAAACGTTGGCTTTTCTTCGGTCTTCCTTTTACTTTCACAAAGTACACCATCACCGAAGAACAGATCACCATCGATTCCGGTTTTCTGACCAGAGTTGAAAATGACTGCTATATGTATAAAATTCAGGATACAGTCCTTTCCGTTTCTCTTTTGCAGAGAGTTTTCGGAATCGCCACCGTCATCTGCAAAACAAGCGACGTTACCCACGGCCAGCTTGTTCTTAAAAACATTAAAAACGCAAAAGAAATCAAAAACTTTATTGTTGCCTGTTCTGAAGAACAGCGCATGAAGAGAAGAACGATCAACACGCTTAATATCGACGCCGATGTTGACGGCGACCTTGATGGAGAGCTTTGATAAAAAGAAAGGAACGATTCTGAAATGACCAATTTTTCCGTTGTTAAAGGTAACATCGTCAATATGAAAGTTGACGCTATCGTAAACGCAGCAAACACCAGCCTTATGGGCGGCGAAGGTGTTGACGGCGCAATCCATGCCGCTGCAGGCGCAGAACTTCTCAGCTGCTGCAGAAGAATTGGCGGTTGCAAAACCGGCGACGCTGTAATTACCCCCGGCTTCAAACTTGACGCAAAATATATCATCCACACCGTTGGTCCCGTTTGGAACAACGGCCTTACCAACGAAGCAGAACTTCTCCGTCAGTGCTACATCAAATCCCTCGACCTTGCTGTTGAATATAACTGCAAAACCGTTGCTTTCCCTTCCATCTCCACCGGCGCTTACCGTTATCCCCTTGCAAAAGCAGCAGAACTTGCAATCAACACCATTCTCGAATATCTTGAACAGGACACCTGCCTTGAAGATGTTAAACTTGTTTGCTTCGATTTCAACACCAAAGCAGCTTACGACAAAGTAATGCGCGCTCTCGGCAGACTTGAAGACGAAGATTGATTTTTTAAAAGAACAATTAAACTCCCCTTCGGAAACGAAGGGGAG
>JAFOYK010000086.1 GCA_017424665.1 Oscillospiraceae bacterium | reverse complement strand
GAGATAGTGGTTGCCCGCAAAGGCTGAGCAGGATTGATAGGGCGAATCACCGTAGCCGGTTGGGCTGAGCGGCAAAATCTGCCAGACTTTTTGTCCGGATTTTTCAAGAAAATCCGCAAACTCGAAAGCATTTTTTCCCATGCTTCCGATTCCGTAAGGGCCCGGAAGGGAAGAAATATGCATTAAAATTCCGCTTTCTCTCATTGGAAAAGCTCCTTATATTAAATTTTTCTTGTGCTTTCGCGAAGGCGAAGAACAAAGGGAACGGTTTCGTGCTTTGCGCTTTCACCGTTTTCAACGGAACCGAGAAGGATTTTTACGCTTTGAACGGCCATTTTCTTAACGGATTGCTCAACGGTGCTCAATTTCGGAACGAGAAAAGAGCTGAGCACGAGACCGTCGAATCCGAGCACGGAAACGTCTTCCGGAACACGAAGGCCGTTGTCGTTAAGTGCCCGGATTGCGCCGATGGCCATTACGTCCGCGGAAGCGAAGAGCGCCGTGAAATTTCTCTTGTTTTCAAGAAGGCGGCAGGTTGCGTCATAACCGTCCTGATAGGAAAAACGGACGCCGAGATAATCCATGTCTTTATCGAAATCAATGCCGTGCTCAAGGCAGGAAGCAAGGCATCCTTCGAAACGAAGGCGTCCCGTATCGGAAGTGTTTCTGTCGCCGCCGATTATGGCGATTCTTTTGTGGCCAAGTTCGATAAGCGAATCCATCGCGCATTTTGCCGCAAGGCGGTCATCGGTTGAAACGCTTGAAAGATTTTTAAAATCAAGCTTGGAAGCATCGCTTGAAACAAGAACGCAGGGAACTTCGATTTTATCAAAATCTTTTTCAAAATGTTCCATATTTCCGCCAAGGATAAAAATTCCAAGGGGCTTTTTTTCGCGGCAAAGGCGAACCGCCCGAAGAACTTCGTTATCGTCCTCATCGATATAATCCACAAGAAGAGGATAGCCGGTTTTCGCAATTTCGCTTTGAATATATTCCACAAGGGAACCGAACATTTCGTTGGAGGTGCCTTTCACTACCGCAAGAAGCGAATTTGAGCGCTGTTGTTTAAGCTGTTTTGCGTTATCGTTAAGTTCAAAGCCGCTTTCCTCAACCGCTTTAAGAATCGCTTTTCTTGCTTTTTCGCTTACGTTCGGGTGGTTGTTGAGAACGCGCGAAACCGTCGCGACGCCGTAACCCGTTTTTTTCGCAAGATCCTTGATGGTCAAAGGCTTTCCTCCTTCCGAAAAACTTAAAAGCTTAAAATCAGCCTTTAACTGCGCCGGCCGCAACACCTTTGATGATGTGTTTCTGGCAGGTGAGATAGAAGATGATAACGGGGATGATGCTCAGAAGGATGAGAGCCATGGTTGCGCCAAGATCGACCGTTCCGTAGCTTCCTTTAAGATACTGGATATGGATCGGAATGGTCATATATTGGGTGCGGTCAAGAACGAGATAAGGAAGGAGATAGTCATTCCAGATCCACATGATTTCGAGAATTGCAACGGAAACGATGGTGGGTTTCATCATCGGAAGAACGACGCTGAAATAGGTGCGGAAGGGGTTGCAGCCATCAATCGCCGCGGCTTCCTCGATATCCAGCGGAATTCCTTTTACAAAACCGACGAACATGAAAACGGCAAGGCCCGCTCCGAATCCGAGATAAATTACCGGAATGGACCAGGGGGTGTTGAGCTTAAGGGTATCGGCGGTTTTGGAAAGGGTGAACATTACCATCTGGAAAGGAACGACCATTGAGAAAACGCAGCCGTAATAAACAATTCTGCAAACAAGGGAATCAACACGGGAAATATACCATGCGGCCATGGAAGTGAAAAGAAGGATAAGCGCGGTTCCGAGAAGGGTTATGACCACGCTGTAAAGAACGGATTTGGAAAAAGGATATCCGCCGAAGGTCATTCCGGTTATGAAGTTATCAAATTCCGCAAAGCTTTCCGCAGTTGGGAATTTGAAGGTTTCGGTCTTTACAAAGGTGTTTTTCTTAAAAGAGTTTACAACGACCATTGCAACCGGGAAAACATAGAAAATTGAAAGAAGAATAAAAACAAAAGTTGTAAGATTTTTTCCGAATTTTTCTTTCTGGAAGGAACCTTTCATTATTGCTGAACCTCCTTTTTACGGGTTGCGGAAAGCTGGGCAATTGCAAGCGTTGCAACAAGAATGAAGAACAGAACCGCTTTTGCCTGGGCAACGCCGCGGGAATTTGCGCCCACATAGAAAGTGTTATAAATGTTGAGCGCAAGCATTTCGGTGGTGTGAACAGCGGTGCCGTCCGGATTGATTATGTAAGGATAACCGCCGGTGAGGGCAAGGTTCTGGTCGAAAAGTTTAAAGCCGTTGGTAAGGGAAAGGAAGGTGCAGATGGTGATGGAAGGCATTACGTTCGGAATGGTGACTTTGAAAAGGGTCTGCCAGCCGCTTGCGCCGTCGATTTTTGCGGCTTCAAGCATATCTTCCGGAACAGCCTGAAGACCTGCGATATAGATTATCATCATATAACCTATCTGCTGCCAGCAGGTGAGGATGATAAGTCCCCAGAAGCCCCATTCCTTATCCATAAGGATGGAAGTCTGGTAATAGGAAAGGAAGCCGTCGAAAATCATGCTCCAGATATAACCGAGAACGATTCCGCCGATGAGGTTCGGCATGAAGAAAACGGTTCTGAAGATATTTGCGCCTTTTATTTTCTGGGTGAGAGCATAGGCAACCGCGAACGCGAACACGTTTATTAAAACAAGGGAAACAACCGCGAAAAGAGCGGTGAATCCGAAGGAATACATAAAGCTTTCGTCGGAAAAAGCTTTTACATAGTTTTCAAGGCCAACCCATTTCCAGTTGCTCGTTGTTTTAAAGTTACAGAACGAAAGGAAAAGGCCGTGTAAAAATGGCCAGACAAATCCGATTGCAAAGGCGGCAACCACCGGCAAAAGGAAAAGGGGCGACCAGCGTTGAATCGGGCGGCGTATCATATCGCTGTTTACCGCCGCGCTGTCGTGCTGACGTTTCATAATTGCTTCAACTCCTGCTAATTGAAATAAAAAAGTTCGCTGAAAAAGCCTCGCGCGGCTTCTCCGGTGATATATTAAAAAACGGAGCGAGCCGAAAAGCTCGCTCCGTTTCATCAAAGCGAAACTGCTTTGAAATTGTTGCTAATTAAAATCAGCCGTTTACTGCCTGATACTGTACTGCCCAACCGTCGATGAATGCGGTTACAACAGTTGCCCAGTTTGCATCGGAAGGATCTGCGTTGTAAGCGTTGAGAGCTGCAACAGCGGTTGCACGGTAAGCGTCAACGTTGGGCTGGAAGTTGGTGATCCATGCCATGTTGTAGCAGCCGTCGCCAAGATATGCGTTAGCCTGTGCAAGGAAGGGGTTGGTGGAAACAGCAGCTGCTTTGTAAGGCATTACGCCGAAAGTGCCGACTGCAGCTTCGGAAGCTTCGGGATCGGTTACAAGCCATACCATGAAATCGATGGTTGCCTGGATGTCTTCTTCGGAAGCGTTGCCGTTGATTGCCCAGTAGTTTTCAGTACCGCAGTTGAGACCGGCTTTTTCTTCGCCTTCAACACCGCAGTAATAAGGAATCATAGAAAGGTTGGAAAGATCCATGCCTTTGCCTTCAAGGCCGCCTGCTTCCCAGGAACCCTGAACATAGAATACTGCTTTGCCTTCTGCAAATTCTGCCTGTGCGTCGAGACCGCCGTTTGCAAGTTCTTTGCGGTCAACAATGGAGTTAACAACTGCAAGGTCATAGAGAGCTTTGAAGTTGTCCATGTATTTACCGGTAAGAGCGGGAGCTGCTGCGGTGCCTTCTGCCCATGCTGCAGTGTCGTCTGCGTATTCATAATAATATTCGAGGTTGATCATATGGCCGGTGTATCTCCAGGAGGAAGAATCGTCCATAGCGTTGGAAGTGAATGCGCCGAAGCCGAGTTCTGCGGAACGGGCGGTGATGTCTTCAGCGATTGCTTTAAGGGATTCGAAATTGGTGATTTCGGAAACGTCGTAACCTGCTTCGTTAAGAAGAGCGTTGTTTACGATGATGCCGTAGCATTCATAGCAATAACCGATGGAGCAGAGTTTGCCGTCCGCATCATAAAGTTTGTATGCGTCGGTGTTGAGTTCTGCTTCGATTGCGGTGCCGGTGAGATCGAGGCAATAATCGCCCCAGGTATCAACAGCTGCCTGGTTACCAACTACAAAGATGGTGGGAGCTTTGCTCTTATCCATTTCAGCAGTAAGGGTTTCGTTGTAAGTACCGGAAGCAGCGGTAAGGATTTCTACCGGAACACCGGTTTCTTCGGTGTATTTTGCTGCAAGGTCTTTAAGTACTTCATCGGATTCGGGTTTGAAGTTGAGCCAATAAACAGAGCCGGTTGCTTCGGTTTCTTCGTTTCCGCAAGCTGCGAAAGAAAGAACCATTACGAGTGCGAGAAGCATAGCAAAAAGCTTTTTCATTTAGTTTTCCTCCTAAAAATTTTCTTTGGGGGAGTTTCCCCAATTTTTTGGAAACGATTCCAACGCTTCCTCGCAATAAATGATACTCTTTAATAAAACGATTTTCAACCGGTTTTAAAAAGTTCTATCTTTTTTATAATCCTGGCCTTTTCATTTTGTTGATTTTGACTACTTGTTTTAATACTTTTCCTTCATTTTTATATGTTTCCTTTTAAAAACCGCGTTTTTTGCCTGAAAACAGCCGTTTTTTCGCAATTTTCCCTTCATTTTCAGGGGAAGGACAGGTGTTTTCAGCCCGAAAGCAACTTTTGCCAAAAAGCGGATTCTTTGTGAAAACTTACAAAATAACGAAGAAAAGTCTATTGAAGAAGGCCGATTGAATTTTGAAAAGAAGAATAGTGCGTTGACATCTACAGGTTTGGT
>JAFOYK010000115.1 GCA_017424665.1 Oscillospiraceae bacterium | reverse complement strand
GGCACAGAAAAATTGCGTTACGGTGCAACTGAAATATATAAATTCGAACCGAAAAAATAAAAATATTCAAAAGCCGTTTCATAACGAAACGGCTTTTTTACTTTATCGCTTTATTTCGCTGAATTATTTTTATTTTTCTAAAATATGTATTTTTATTTTTCTATAAATTAGTTCGGTTATTTTTTTGTTTATTTAAAGTATTATTTTATATTTTTTATAAAAATAGTCTAATAATAGTATAAAATTCATTCTGTGTTGCAGTCTATAAAACGAAGGTGTATAATGGGCTCAAGTTTTTAAACAACGGAGGACACATGACCATGACTGACGCACAGATCAAAATGTTAATTTCAATGGTTCTTTACATGGCGGTTGTAATCGCCATCGGCGTTTATTTTTCCAAACGCGCAAACAAGAACAGCAACGAATATTTTCTCGGCGGACGCAGTCTTGGTCCATGGGTGACCGCCATGAGTGCCGAAGCTTCCGATATGAGCGGCTGGCTTTTGATGGGACTTCCGGGTGTTGCATACTGGCTCGGTATTTCCGACGCTTTCTGGACCGCTGTTGGCCTTGCGGCAGGCACCTATCTCAACTGGCTCATCGTTGCAAAACGCCTTCGCAGTTACAGCATTAAAGTTGACGCTATCACCGTTCCGGATTATTTTTCGAAACGTTTCCACGAACAGGACGGCAAAAAAGTTCTTCTTACAATCGCTTCTGTTTTCATACTTGTTTTCTTCTCTGTTTATGCAGGAAGCTGCTTTGTAGCTTGCGGAAAACTTTTCTCCACCCTTTTCGGTCTTCCCTATGTTCCGATGATGATCATCGGCGCGGTTTTTGTAATTGTTTATACTTTCCTTGGCGGATTCCTTGCTGAAAGCGCTTCCGACTTCATGCAGGCAATTGTAATGATAATTGCTCTTACAGTAGTGCTTGGAATCGGAACCGTTGCCGCGGGCGGCTTTGGAGCTGTTATTGAAAACGCAAAATCAATTCCCGGATTTTTCGAACTTTTCGGAATCGCGGCTCCGGTAATCGGCGAAAACGGTCTTCAGCTTGTTGAAAACGGAAAACCCGTCTTTGGCGAAGCCGGAAATTACGGTCTTCTTACTGTTCTTTCCACTCTCAGCTGGGGACTCGGTTATTTCGGAATGCCCCAGGTTCTTCTCCGTTTCATGGCTGCAAGAAAATCTTCCGAAATCAAAATGAGCCGCCGCATCGCAACCGTTTGGTGTGTGATTTCCCTTGCTGCCGGTCTTTTCATTGGCGTTATCGGAAGGACTCTTCTTCCCACCGAAGAAGCTCTTCTTTCCTCTTCCGGCGCAGAAAACATATTCATTCTCCTTTGCGGAAACCTTCTCCCCCCTATTCTTGCCGGTGTTATCATGTCCGGTATTCTTGCCGCAACCATCAGTTCTTCCGACTCTTATCTTCTTATTGCCGCTTCCGCATTTTCCAAAAACCTTTATCAGGGAATTTTCCACAGAAGAGCCACCGACAAACAGGTCATGCGCTGTTCCAAAATCGTTCTTGTTGCAATCGCACTTTTCGGCGTTATTGTTGCTCTTGATGAAAACAGCGTAATTTTCAACGTTGTTTCCTTCGCTTGGGCAGGCTTCGGCGCAACTTTCGGTCCGCTTATGCTCATCAGCCTTTTCTGGAAAAAAGTCACCCATTCCGCAGCTGTTGCCGGCATGCTTTCCGGCGGCGCAATGGTCTTCATCTGGGAATATGTTTTCACTCCTTTTGGCAAAGCAAACGGAATCAGCTGGCTTACCATTTATGAACTTCTTCCCGCTTTCCTTATTGGAACCGCAGTTATCTTTGCCGTTTCCAAATTTACCAAAGCTCCTTCCGAAGAAATTACTGCAGAGTTCGATGCGGTCAATGAAATTGAATAAAACTTCTCTTTTTCTCTTCTCACCCTTTATGGGAATAAAAAAGCACCTGCTTGGCAGGTGCTTTTTTATTTTGTGTTTAATTAAACTTTAATTTTCCCGGCGATTATCTTTTTATAATCTTCAAGGTTTTTTACAAGGATTTCAGCGGCGTTAAGTCCGTAAGGACATTTTGTATGGCATTTCCCACAATGGATGCAGTTTTCGATTTTTGCCATTTCGGCCTGCCATTCTTCGGAAATCCAGTTTTTTGTCGGAGCGCGGCGGATCATAAGGGACATTCTTGCGCAGTCATAAATCTTTATTCCCGCCGGGCAAGGGAGACAGTATCCGCATCCGCGGCAGAAATCTCCCGCAAGCTCGGCACGGTCTTTTTCAATGGTTTCGAGAAGTTCGCCTTTCATTTCGGCCGGGTTTTCAAAGAAAGCAAGGAATTCTTCAAGCTCGGTCATACGCTGGATTCCCCAGATTGGAAGAACGTTGTCGAACTGGGTCATCCAGGCAAAGGCGGCGGAAGAATTGTTGATAAGTCCTCCGGCAAGGGCTTTCATGGCGATATAGCCCATGTTTTGCTCTTTGCATCTCTTTACAAGAGCAAGTTCCTTCTCACCGGAAAGATAGCTCAGCGGGAACTGAAGGGTTTCATAAAGGCCGCTTTCAACCGCTTCTTCGGCGACCTTTATCTTATGCGCGGTTATGCCGATATGGCGGATCTTTCCCTGTGCTTTCGCTTCAAGCATCGCTTCATACATTCCGGTTCCGTCGCCGGGTTTATAACATTGGGAAGCCTGGTGGAACTGATAAATATCGACGTAATCGGTTTTAAGAAGACGAAGGGAAGTTTCAAGGTCTTTCCAGAAATCCTCCGGAGTTTTTGCGGCGGTTTTGGTTGCGATGAAGATTTTTTCGCGAACATCGGAAAGAGCGTTTCCGATTTTTTCTTCGCTGTCGGAATATGCTCTTGCGGTATCAAAAAAAGTCATTCCTCCATCAAAAGCGCGGCGGAGAATTTTTATTGAAGTTTCCATATCGTCGCGCTGAACGGGCAAAGCGCCGAAGGCATTTTGCGGCGTTGTAATTCCGGTGGAACCGAGGGTTACGGTTTTCATTTTTTACCTCCTGAAATGGAATTTACAGAGTTATTTCAAAGCACGTTTTTCAAAAGTGTTCGGCAACTGCATCAACAAGTTTTCCGATTCCTTCTTCCCAACCGGAATAACCCATTCCGGCAAGTCTTGCGCTTCCGCGGATGAACGGAATATCTTCCATTCCGTGTTCGGAAAGAAGATCCTGAACGTCCATTTCCATAAGCTCGATAAGTTCTTCGTCATCGACCCATTCGCAGCTGTTTATAAACACGGCGGCTATTTCGATTCCAAGTTCTTCGCAAAGTTCAACGGCTCTTTCGGTTCCCATAAGAGGACCATCGGTTGCGGAAACAACAAGAATTGCGCCGTCTTCGGTTCCGTTAAGATTTTCTTCATAGCCGGAATCTTCTTCATAATCGAAAAACAGATATGTATCTCCGCCGAATTCGATTTCGGTTTCGGTTCTTAAAACCGTTTCAGAATTTTTGAAAATTTCTTTTTTATCGCCCTCAAAAATTCTTGAAATTGTG
>JAFOYK010000186.1 GCA_017424665.1 Oscillospiraceae bacterium | reverse complement strand
TCGGGAGCAGGTCTTCTTACTAATTTAAGCTGAATTTTGGCCATTTTGTACCTCTTTTTTTCAGCCTTCCCAGAGGGGAAGGTGGATTTTTTGCAGTTTACTGCAAAAAAGACGGATGAGGGATTTTTTAAGAACGCGGAGCGCTTATCATTTTTTATCAGGGATCATCCCTCCCCAGTCTGCTTCGCAGACAGCCCCTCCTCTGAGGGGCTTTTTTAAAATCAGATATCCGCTTTCATTCTTACGGGAAGAACGAGGAAGAGGAAGCTTTCGCCTTCCATCGGAACGATTTTTACCGGGGAAAGGGAGCTGTTGATTATCATTTTAACTTTATCGCAGCCGGTTGCGCGAAGTGCTTCAAGAAGATAGCGGTTATTGAAGCCCATATCAACGGGTTCGCCTTTGATGTCGCATTCGACAACGTCGCTTATCTTACCGAGAGCGGTGGAGCAGGAAATTTTGATTTCGCCGCTTCCGATGGAAAGGCGGATGGGGCTTTTGAGTCTGTCGTTGATAAGAAGGCTGGTTCTGTCGATGGAGTTGAGGAAATCCCTTACTTTAACTTCAACAACGGTGTTGGAAGAAGCGGGAATGGAAGAGCGGAAATCGATGAAATCGCCTTCGAGAAGACGGGAAACAACGTCATATCTTCCTACGCGGAAAATAATATGTTTCTGGGAAAGAGCAACGAGAACGTCTTCGTCGCCTTCAAGAAGTTTGGAAACTTCGGAAAGGGTTTTTCCGGGAACGATGAAATCAAGTTCGTCGCCATAGGAAACCTGTTCCTGGCGGATTGCAAGACGGAAACCGTCCACGGAAACAACGGAAAGAACGTGGTCTTTGATAATGAATTTGGAACCGGTATGAACGGGTTTGAAATCGTTTACGGCTACCGCGAAGATAGTCTGGTCGATCATACTCTTAAGGGTTTCTTCTTTAATGGTGAAATTGATTTTTTCGTCAACGGAAGGAACCTGGGGGAACTCTTCGGCTTCGATTCCGATGATGTTATATTCCGCCGCACCGCCGCGGATTTTGGTAAGGAAGCGGTCGTCGCTTTCGATTTCGATTTTTTCGGAAGCAAGGCGGCGGACCATATCAAAGAAAAGTTTTGCGTTAAGAACAATGGAACCGTTTTCGGAAATTCTGGCGGCCATATAAGTGGTGATGCCAAGCTCCATGTTATAGCAGCTTAAGGTGAGGCGGTCGTCCTCGGCAACAATGAGGACGCCTTCCATTGCCGGGTGGGTGGTTTTCGCGGCAACGGCACGGGTTACGTTATTGAGCGCTTCGGAAAGTTCCTGGCGGCTGCAAGAAAATTTCATAAAATCTCCTCCCGATAGAAAGAAAGAATAGTATTTTTCAGTAATAGTAATAGGGGGTGTTTAAAATGTTGAAAAGTTTTGTTTTTACCTTTTTTAGGCGGTTTTTCGGCTTTAAGTTTTCCAAAACGGATTATTGAAAATTTTTGGAAAAGTTGAATGGTTTTTTAAGGAAAAAACGAATGTTGAATGATTTAAGTTATAATGTTTAAACTTTGTTAAATTAACATTCTTTCAACAGTTTTCAACATGTGGAATTGTTTACATATCTTTTACGTTTTTGGTGATATCTTCGATGATTTCGCGAAGGTGAGAATCGGTTTTCATCATCTTTTCGGTCTGGCTTATTGCATAGACGACGGTGGAATGGTCTCTTCCGCCGAATTCTTCGCCGATGGCGGCCATGCTCATCTGGGTGATATCTTTTATTACGTACATTGCAACCTGGCGGGCTTTGCTGATGTTTGCGGCGCGCTTGTTGCTCTTGATATCCTGTTCGGAGATATTGAAGGTTCTTCCGACTTCGCTGATTATCTTGCTTATGGTTACCGGAATGGGCTGGTTATCGTTAAGGATATCGCGGATAGCGGTTTGCGCCATAAGGATGGTTATGGGTTTGTTTTCATAGATAAGGGAATTTGCCTTGATATTCTTTACCGCGCCTTCAAGCTGGCGGATGTTGCTCTTAAGGTTGTTTGCGATATATTCGGCAACTTCGCCCGGCATATCCATTTTGAGAAGGTCGGCTTTTCTTTGAATAATAGCTATTCTTGTTTCAAAATCCGCCGGCTGGATATCCGCCATAAGGCCCATTTCAAAGCGGGTGCGAAGACGGTCCTCAAGGGTTTTGATCTCTTTGGGAGGTCTATCGGAAACGAGTACTATCTGTTTTCCGGCTTCGTGAAGAGCGTTGAAAGTGTGGAAAAATTCTTCCTGGGTGGAATCGCGGCCTGCGATGAACTGGATGTCGTCCACGAGAAGGTAATCCACCTTGCGGTATTTTTCTCTGAATTCCGGGGTGGTCTGGCTTCTGATGGCCGCGATAAGTTCGTTGGTGAATTCTTCGCCTTTTACATAAGCAACCACGGAATCGGGTCTTCTTCTTTTAACTTCGTTCATGATTGCGAAGAGAAGATGGGTTTTTCCAAGGCCGGAATCGCCGTGGATGAAAAGAGGGTTATAATTTCGGATATCGTGGGTTGCAACGGCCATTGCTGCGGCGTGAGCGAATTTGTTGGAAGAACCTACGATAAAGGTGTCGAAAGTATATTCATATTCGCCCGGTTCCATCATTTTGGGTTCGGGAATGGGCGGATAATCCGGAACGATTCTTTTAGGATTATGTACGTCCTGGAGAATTACAACTTCGACAGGGAAGCCGAGAACGTTTTCGAAACCTTTTGCGAGAAGTTCGCTGTATTTTTCGGAAACAATGTTCTGTTTGAATTCGGAATTTACGCTGAGTTCAACTTTTTCAACGGTGAGTTTGACCGGTTCAATATCCTTTATCCAAAGGTTATAGGCAACTTCGGTCATCTGGGTCTTGCAAAATTCTTTTACAAGATCGAAAATTTCATCAAAAGAATTCACTTTGTTTTTCCTCCGTTCTGCATTAATTTTTTTGTCTTTTTATATATGAGGAAAAGAAAAATATAAATTATGACAGATTAAATTATAGCACAAACGAAAGCAAAAGAAAAGGTTT
>JAFOYK010000007.1 GCA_017424665.1 Oscillospiraceae bacterium | reverse complement strand
CCTAAAGGCGATTTTGTGCTTAAAGAAGGCGACAAAATCAACATCACAGCTTCTCCTAAGAACATTCACGATTTCTTCGAGGCAATCGGAAGTTTTAAACGCCCGGTTAAAAGCGTTATGATCGTCGGCGGTTCGATGATCGCATATTATCTTGCAAGCCAGCTTATCGATATGCGAATCGACGTAAAAATTGTTGAAAAAAATCCGAAACGCTGCGAAGAACTTTCCGAGCTTCTTCCGAAAGCTTCCATCGTTTGTGCCGATGCAACCGAAAACGACCTTCTTCTTGAAGAAGGAATTATTGATTTCGACGGTTTCGTTGCGCTCACCGGTCTTGATGAAATGAACATCATTTACGGAATGTACGCAAGAACAAAAAATGTTGAAAAAGTTATCACAAAAGTTCACCATCTTTCTTTCCCTGAAGTTATCGAACTCAGCGGAATCGAAAGTGTTGTTTCTCCTAAACTTATCACTGCGGAGCGCATAAGCTCTTATGTTCGCGCTATCCAGAACTCTTACAGCAAAAACAAAGTGGAATCTCTCCGCCGAATTGTTGATAACAAAATAGAAGCGCTTGAATTTATCGTAAGAGATGACGAAAATTATATCGGGGTTCCGCTTAAAGATCTTCCTATAAAAGAAAACATCCTTGTTGCCGCCATTGTAAGAAAAGGCCATGCAATTATTCCGAACGGTTTTGATGAAATTCAAAAAGGCGATTCGGTCGTTGTAATCACTTCCGAAATGGCAAGCATTGAAGAACTTGACGATATTATGAGGTAATTATGAACTATAAAATGATTCGCTATATCATCGGCATGATATTGATTGCGGAATCCGCTTTTATGGTTTTGCCGATGCTTGTTTCTGTTTTTTACAAAGAATATGATGTTTTAATGCCATTTGTTTACAGCATTCTTGCTGCTTTAGCGGCGGGAATCCTTTTCGGCCTTAAAAAGCCGAAAAACGACCTTGTTTTCGCAAGGGAAAGCTATATTGCTGTTGCGGCGGGCTGGATTTTTGTTTCGTTTTTCGGAGCAATGCCGTTTTATTTAAGCGGCTCAATCCCTTCGCTTGTTGATGCTCTTTTTGAAACAGTTTCCGGTTTTACAACAACCGGCGCAACGATTCTTGCCGACGTCGAAACCCTTCCTAAAGGAATCCTTTTCTGGCGTGCATTCACCCATTGGATAGGCGGTATGGGAATCATCATGTTCCTTCTTATGCTTACCCAGTTTTCAGAAGGACATTCGCTCTATATTATGAGGGCAGAAGTTCCGGGACCTACCGTAGGTAAAATCGCTCCGAAATCCAGTTCAAACGCCCTTATTCTTTACGGAATTTATTCCGGACTTACCGTTCTGGAAACAATTCTACTTATTTTCAGCGGAATGGGTGTTTTTGATGCGGTAACAACCGCGATGTCGACCGCGGGAACGGGCGGTTTCAGCGTCCGCAATGCGGGAATTGCGGCTTATGAAAGCGCCTATGTTGAGTGGGTTGTCGGATTTTTTATGATTGTTTTTGGAGTGAACTTCAACCTCTATTACCTTATGCTTCTCCGCCGTTTCAAAATTGTTTTTAAAAGTGAAGAACTTAGGGTTTTTCTTGCAATAGTTGCCGTAAGCACAGTAATAATGGGAATAAATGCGACAGAATATTACGGAGATTTCAGCGTTGCAATAAGAAAGGCGTTTTTCCAAACAGGTGCGATAATTTCCACAACCGGTTTCGGAGGCGTTGAATTTATGAATTGGCCAATGCTTTGCCATTCCGTAATTCTGGTGCTTCTTTTTACAGGTGCCTGTGCCGGTTCAACCGCCGGCGGTATTAAAATAAGCCGAATTATAATGATGTTCAAAATGCTCCGAAAGGAATCTCACCGTCTTGCCCACCCGCATGAAATTACTACCATTAAATTTGAAGGCAAAATTGTTGACAAAGAAACCAGAAGCTTTATAATGGTATATATAAGTGCGTTTTTTGCAATTCTTGCCGTTTCAAGTATTGCCGTTATGATGGCCGGGCACGATTATGAAACCGCTTTTACGGCAACTCTTTCCTGCATTAACAACGTAGGACCGGGCCTTGGAGAAATCGGCCATTCCGGTTATTTCGGCTTTTTTAACGGCGGAACAAAAATCTTCCTTTCGCTTTTAATGCTTACCGGAAGACCTGAAATTTTCCCGATGCTGATACTCTTTATGCCTTCCACCTGGAGAAGACATTGATTTATTAAAGAAAGGATTTAAAAACATTGAAAAAATTTATTGAAGAATTCAAAACTTTTATTGCAAAAGGCAATGTCCTTGATATGGCAGTCGGCGTTATCATCGCCACCGCTTTCGGAAAAATCACAACCTCTCTTGTAAACGATGTTTTTATGCCTTTCATCGGCTGGATCATCGGAGATGTTGATCTTGCGGAGTTTAATATCGTACTTACTCCCGAAGTTGTTAACGAAGCAGGCGAAGTCACCGATCCCGCTGTTGTAATGGCAATCGGAACTTTCATTTCCACCATAATCGATTTTGTTCTTATCGCTTTTGTTGTTTTCCTTATTGTAAAAACTTTCAACAAAGTAAAAGAAAAAGCGGAAGCAAAGAAAAAAGCCGAAGAAGAAGCCGCCGCAGCCGCTGCTGCAGCTGCTGAAGCAGAAAAAGAACCCGAACTTTCCGATGAAGTTAAACTTCTTATGGAAATCCGCGATCTTCTTAAAAAATAACAAACAAAAAACGGCGCCCGAAAGGGCGCCTTATTTTGCGCGAAAGGAGCATAAGAAAAATGCGTGAACTTGTGTTCAACATAACCGCCGAGCATGACGGAAAACAGGCATATCATTATTTGCGCTATTGTGAGCATTTTTCCTATGCTCTTATCGTAAAAATGCGCCATACCGAAAATTCCCTTCTTCTCGATGGAATGCCGATACGTACCATCGACAGAATAAAAGCCGGTTCCGTGCTCAAAGCTTATATTCCGGAAGGGGAAAGCTATTTCACCCCCAACCCGGATTTAAAAATCGATATGCTTTATGAGGATGAGGACATAGTTGTGTTCGATAAACCTGTAAATATGCCGGTGCATCCTTCAAAAAACCACCAGAACGATACCGTTGCAAACTTTTGCGCCGCGCGTTACGGAAACGCAAAATTCCACGTTGTCGGCCGTCTGGATATGGATACTTCCGGAATAATCGTTATAGGAAAACATTCCCATTCAGCTGCGGTGCTCACCAAAAACGGCGGCGAAAAGGAGTATATCGCGATTGTTGAAGGCGTGCTCAAAGAGCCTTCCGGAACAATCGATTTGCCAATAGATGACAGTGACCCTGCTGTGCACAAAAGCTTTATTGCGGAAAGCGGCCAGCCTTCCGTTACCGAATATGAAACCATAGCGACAAACGGCGTGCTCACAGCTGTTCGCGTCCGCCCGAAAACCGGAAGGACCCACCAGATAAGGGTACATTTTGCCCATATAGGCCACCCCCTTTGCGGTGATGAACTTTATGGCGGACGCCTTGAACACATAAACCGCCAGGCACTTCACAGGGGTAAAATGGTTTTTGAGCACCCGATAACCGGAAAAATGCTCAGTTTCGAAAGCCCCCTTCCGGAAGATATGCAAAGCCTTCTTGAAAAAATCGAAAAGGGAAGTGATAAGGAATGAACGAAGATATTATGAATTTTGAAAGCGGAATAGATGTCGATTCTGCTTCCGACAGAATGGCGGAAAAACCGGACGAAGAATTCATGCGCGATTTTTTCGGAAGAGTGGGAATAGCAAATTTCCTTGTTCCTTACCGCGACAAAGTTACCGTGATTCCTCTTCTGGATGTAAAAGATAAAGGTAAAATGCTTCCGATTTTTTCAAGCTTTTCCGCATTTGAAAAAAGTCCGCTTCCGAAAGACTCTGCAAGAATAATGCCTTTTTCCGAAATCGATGAAATCGTAAGAAAAAGCGAAGGAAAAATCGCCGGAATAATCATCAACCCCCACGGAAAATCCATGGTTTTTCAGCGAAACGGCGGAAAAGCCAGCGAAAAAAACGAAGGCGGAGTAAGGCTTATAAAACCGCCCTTTGTTCCGGAAAAATTTGAAATTCT
>JAFOYK010000208.1 GCA_017424665.1 Oscillospiraceae bacterium | reverse complement strand
CCTTCCGCGATGGCGGTTTTGCCGACACCGGGTTCACCAATTAAGCAAGGGTTGTTTTTGGTGCGGCGGTTAAGGATCTGAACAACTCTTCCGATTTCGCGGTCACGACCGATTATCGGGTCAAAACCGCCTTTTCTTGCTTTTTCGGTAAGGTTTTCGCAATAAAGATTAAGATATTTCTTTTCTTCCTGTTTTCCTTTTTTACCGGTTTTCTTGGGGTTTTTGGGAGCTTCGCCTTCGGCGGTGGGAGCTTCTCCCTGGGGCATCATATCTCCGCCGAAAATGCTGTTAAGGAAAGGAAAAGCCTGGGCGCCGCCCATTTCAAAATCCGGGTCGCCGTTTTCTTCAAAATTCATCATCTGTTCGCTGATTGCATCAAGCTCTTCGCCGGAAATTCCCATTTTGTTCATAAGGTCTTCAACTGGTTTTATTCCAAGCTCTTTGGCACACTGAAGGCAAAGGCCTTCGTTAAAGGTCTGGTCGCCTTCCATTCTGGTGACAAAAACCACAGCCATTCTTTTTTTGCATCTTGAACAAAGCATACTGTTCATCAAAAATCCTCCGTGGGGAAAAATTTATGTTAAAAAACTGAAAATCACATCAAAATATTATTGCCGCAAACGGCAAAATATATCCACCGGAAAAGATGGGTTTTTCCGATGATTTCTTCGGAAAAATATTCCGGAAAAATTCCGGCGGAAATTATAAATTCAAGGATAAAAGCGCCGGCGCAAAGGCTGAGCGCCCCGTTCACAATTCCGAAAATTCCGCCGAAAAACGCGTTTGCTTTTCCGATAATCGGAACTTCATTCACCGCTTTTGAACCTTTTGCGATAAGCGAAACAACGGTGAAAAGAATTATCAGCATAACGGCGAAAATAAGCGTTTTGAAAATCGGATAGAGAACCGGTTCAATAACACTTTCGCAGATGTTTTCGGCTATGGAAGCGTAATCAAGGGAAGCGGAATTTGCAAGGCTTTCCGAAACTTTGCTGAAATCGAAAAGAAGATGGGAAACCGCCGGAAGTTCGGAAACGGCGGCGGTTACGGAATTGACAATATCTTCCGCATCGACCGCGTTTTGCATCGAGCTTTCCAGATGGGAAACCAAAGCGGGTTCGACCGCCGTGGAATAAATAAGCGCCGCGGCGATGCTGCTTATTACAAGCGCCGCAATTATTGAGCAAAGATATCCCACGGTCTGAACGGCGGTTTTAGCAAAACCGTTTTTTGCGCCTTTCGCAATGCAGTTTATAACGACCGAAATTGCGAGAAAATCATAAATTAACGAAACAAAATTCAAAAGAGAAAAAATCCTCCCGAAAGGTTATTTTTCAATTTTACAAAGCTGGTCACGGGTTACGGCAAAAACATTTTCGCCGATTATTTCCGTAAGCATAGCGTCCTGTTCAGATTCGAGAACTGCGGTACTTTCACCAAGATTTGTGAAAACAAAGGCTTTTCCGGAACAATAAACGGCGGTGTTTGCTTCGCTTCTGTCGCTGCAGACATATTTTCCGCCGATGGAAACTTTTTTAAGTTCGATAAAATTCCCGTCAAGGAAAAGAACGTCGGTTGCGCGTTCTTCGGTAAAGCGGTCGAAAACAAGGGCGGCGCCTTCGGTTCCGGGAAGGTTCATGCAGGCAACGGGAACGGCGTTATAGCCGCTGCTTCCGAGGACTGTTCCGTCTTTTGAAAGAACGGCCGCAACGTTATCGCAGATAACTTTAATATCGCCCTCGTTATCAAATTCAAGGCTTAAAACAGAAGAACCTTTGAATTCTTTTTTTGCAAGCTCAACCGCCGCTTCGGTGGTGAAAATATGAACGGTGGTCACAATTTCGCCGGCATCGTTTGCGGAAAGAGCCGCGGCGGCAATTGTTTTGTTTTTTTCGCTTGCGCCTGCGCAAACGATATATTCATCGGAAGAGGACCATGTGAAGATCTCTTCTTTATAATCGGAATCGAAAACGTGGAGCTGGGAAGCATAGCGCTGGGCGGAAGTTATTACGGAAAGGGTTCCGTCCGCGGAAAGATCGGCGCTTATGATTTTATATTCAAATTCCTTTTCAAAAAGAATTTTATCGCGGGCTCTTACAAAAAGGCGGTTTCCGCCCTGGTCATAGATGAGAAAAATTCTTCCGGAAGATTCAACTATCGGGTTTGCGAAGCTGTGTTGCGCGGAAAGAAGCTGTTTTCCGTTTTCGGCGTAAAGATAATAAACCGCGTCGGTAAGAACTCCGAGGTTTTCGCCGACAGTAAAAGTTTTTATAACGTTTGTTCCGGAAGTATCAACGGGAAAACCCGCCCCGGCGGAAGAGGAAGAAGCAATTCTGTCGCCGATTATTCCTGCAACATCCTCTTCAATGAAAAAATAAATTCCGGTGCAGAGAATTGCAAGGGCAAGAACCGCGCCGATGAATTTTCTGTTTCTTTCGGCCGCGAATTTTTTGCGGCGTTTTTTTCGGGCAATTTCAAATTCGTTCTGCTCTTTTTTGGCCAATTTGAAGCCCTCCTTTTAAGATTTTCTTTCGGAATATTTTATAAGCGCAGTGCAGACGGCGCCGCAAACAACGGCGGAAACTATCGCTTCGGTAATTCCCGCACCGGTTATGGTTGCGGAAACGGTTGCCATAAGTGCGTTATAGGCGATATCTTTCGCGGCGGAATAGCTTTCGCCGAAAAAGACATAGATTCCGCCCATTACAAGAACGGTGTTCGTAAGAGAACCGCAGAAACCCGCAATTGCGCTTGAAAGGGTTTTGTTAAGTTTAAATTTAACAAGAAGAGAAAAAACAGCGGCCGCAACAACGCCTATCATAATTCTCGGGAAAAGGCTTATTACGATTGCCCAAAGGCTTCCGCTTTCTTCGCCGAAAACCGGAACGAAGGGCGAAAAAACAAAGGAAGTAAGGTTAGGCTGAACGGTGTTTTTAAGAAGGCTCGTAAGCCCGAAAACTCCGCCCAGAACAGCGCCTTTTTTCCAGCCGAAAAGAACTGCTCCGATAATGACCGGCATCTGGATAGTGGTTGCGTTGATAGCGCCGAGGGGAATATATCCCAACGGCGTTACGGAAAGCAATATTATAAGCGCGATAAAAAGCGCCATTTTTACCATTTCGGAAGTTTTTTTGCTTCTTACCATTGTCTTTCCTTCTTTGTTAAAAATTCTGTAATTAAATAATTATACTACTATTATGTCTTTATGGCAATAGATGCGTTTTAGGACATCTTGCCGAACCATTTTTTAAATCACAATTTTATTTTGCGGAAGATTTCCATGAAATTACAGAAAAAACCGCACAGATAATTGCTGTAAAAATACAAGCGATTTTTACCATATTGCTCAAGTCAATAAAACCGCCGCCAACAACGGTTGTGGCTCAAAAAATTGCAAAAATTGCAACAGTCATTAAAATAATGCTGATTATTTTGAGGATAGTTTTATTTTTCATTTCTATTTTCCTTTTCCTGAAATGTTTTTTCGGAACGGTCAGGACCGTTCCCCGCTGTAATGCGGTCGATTCATGATTCCAAAACCGTAGGGGCGGATATCATCCGCCCGCTCATTTGCTCTTATAGAAAGCAACTGAAAAGCATAAGCACCCAAGCGCCAGAAGAAGTGAGGAAATTATTCCTTCGCCGGTGTTTAGGATATGGTTTATTGTTCCCGCAAAAAAGCAAAGGGAAGCAATCGCAAACATAATACAGAGAAGTTTGTTTTTGTTAATTTTCATAAATTACATCTCCCTTAATTTCCGGCGGGAGCAAACCCCCGCCCTAATTGTAAAATCAAGGCAATTAAACCGCCGCTTCCTCAAGAAGCTTTTGGATATTCTTTGAAAGTGCGGAGTTTTCCGCTTTTTCAAGTTTGGGATCATCGGAAAGGATTTCCGCCGCGGCTTTTTTCGCAAGTTCCAGAAGTTTGATATCGGTCATCATATCCGCCATTTTAAGCATTGGAAGACCGCTTTGGCGGTAGCCGAAAAAGTCGCCGGGGCCGCGGAGTTTTAAATCCTCTTCCGCAACTTTAAAACCGTCGGTGGTTTTGGTTATAACTTCAAGGCGGTGTTTCGTTTCGGGATTTTTCGTTCCTGAAATAAGGATGCAATAGCTTTGCTCCTTGCCCCTTCCGACTCTTCCGCGGAGCTGGTGAAGCTGGGAAAGGCCGAAGCGGTCGGCGTTTTCGATTATCATGCAAACGGCGTTGGGAACGTCGACGCCGACTTCCACAACGGTTGTTGAAACAAGGACCTGAAGTCGGTTTTCCGCAAAAGCTTCCATTACCCTTTCCTTTTCTGCGGGTTTCATTCTTCCGTGAAGAAGGCCCACGTTGCAGTCAACAAGTTCCTGACCGGCGATCTGTTCGGCAAGATCCGCAGCCGCTTCCAGCGGAAGGGAATCTTCGTTTCTTTCAACAAGCGGGCAGATTATATAGCTTTGTTTTCCCTCTTTCGCAAAATTCCGGACAAAATTGAAAGCCCTTTGGGAAAGTTCCGGAGTCACAAGATAGGTTTTTACCGGAATTCGGTTTTTCGGCATTTCATCAAGCACCGAAACGTCAAGGTCGCCATAGAGAACGAAGGCAAGGGTTCTCGGAATGGGTGTTGCGGACATAACTATCGTATGCGGCGCGCTTCCCTTTTTGCCAAGAGCTGTTCTCTGGCGGACACCGAAACGGTGCT
>JAFOYK010000026.1 GCA_017424665.1 Oscillospiraceae bacterium | reverse complement strand
CACTTCCCGTCGGTACTGTTTTAGGCCTTGGCGGAGCATATATCACTTCTTTCTTCCTTGAAAAAGCACAGTCCCGCGATATTATTTATACCGTTGACCCTCTCATTCTTTTCCTTGCTCTATTTGCCGGAACTCTCGCCCTTTTCATCGGAATGATGATCCCCAGCATCATGGCAATAGGCGTTCCTCTTACCGGAAGAACTTCCCGCAAAAAGCCCCTTGCACCTCCTAAAAAAGAAGTTCAGCAAAACTTCTTCAACGTTACTCTTCGCGGTCTTTTTGCAAACCGCAACCGCACTTTAGGAAACGCAGCGCTTTGTCTTTTTATGATGCTTATAACGACCCTTTGCATTTTCATCGGTTTTCGTTTCATGACCCCATACCGCGAAACCGTTGAACGCGATAACAGGCCTGATTATTTCCTTCAGCTTCCTTTTTCAGCTTCCGACAGACAGCTTCCGGAATATCTTGAGCAGCTTGAATCTCTCGGTGTTTGCGAAAGCATTGAAGTCCAAAGGACTATGCCCGATGCGGTTCTCAGCAAAAATTCCGTAAGCAGCGTTCTTCTCGAAAGAGCTTACGGCGAGGATTTGAAAATTATAACCGACAGTTTCGGCGCACCGGATTTTGAAGGCTACCCCGTTGAGCTTTATGCTGTTTCTTCCGAAAGCGAACTCTTTGAAAAATTCAACAGTGCCGCAACGGTTGGAACTCTTGATAAAGAAGCTTTTGAAGCCGGCGAAGAAGTTCTCGTTTTCATTCCGCTTTATAAAGACAACGGAAAAGGAAAAGAAACTGCCGAAGGTTTTGGCTGGGAACGCGTTTCTTCCTCCGGAATCGATACAACTTTCTATGAAGAATACCGTCATATTTATGATAAGGATGGAAGCCTTTCCGTAGGCAGTAAGATTACCGTTGGCGCCCAGACCCGCTATGTCGGCGGCATCAAATACGATTATAAAATCATCACCGATACCGCAAGAATCGGTGCAATAATCTATTATTTCCCGGATGAAGGAATCTGGCCAATAAGCGGTTCCGACGAAGGATATCAGATAGTCTGTTCTTCCAAATTTGCCGGACATATTCTTCCAAACTCCATCAGGACCCGTTCTCATAACGAAATCCGTTCCTTTAAAATAATGTATATGTCCAGCGGTTACGGCACAACCGATTTTTACATCAACGCCAAAGAAGGACTTTCCAAATATGACGTTGATACAAAGCTTCTTGTTTACGCAAGAAGCGAATATATGGATATAGAATTCTATCACGAAAGCAACCAGAAACTTTTACAGGATGCAATAAACAACATTCTTCTTGTTTGTCTTCTTGGATTGACCGCTGTTCTTCTTGCTCTTCTGATTTTCGCAAACACTATCACTTCCGACATTGAACAGGAACGCAATAAAATCGGAATTCTTCAGTCCCTTGGCGTAAGCAACAAACAGTTTATAAAACGTCAGCTTTATATCGGGCTTGCTGTTTCCGGAGCAACTATCATTCTCGCAAACGTAATGCTCTGGCTCACCGTTGCGCTTTATTCAGCTTTTACCGACGTTGTTCTCGGAAACCTTCTTTGGGGATATCCCTGGATGTTTCATATTCTTGCGTGTGTTGTGCTTGGCGCAATAATAACCGCGCTTTACGTTCTTCCTATGAAGAGCATCCAGAAGTATCTCCCCATTGAAAACATCAAAACAAGAAAGTGAGGTTTTTGAATATGGATATTTTAAGAACCGAAGGACTTTATAAAACATATAACGAAGGCGGCGAAAACGAAGTTCATGCTTTGAAGCCGCTTGATATTTCAATCGAAGAAGGCGTTTTCTATGCAATAATCGGCCGAAGCGGTTCCGGTAAATCCACCCTTCTGCAGATTCTTGGCGGACTTGACAGACCTTCCGGCGGTAAACTTTATATTGAAGATAAAAGTATCTTCGACCTTTCCAACAACGAACTTTGCCGCCTCAGAAGACAAAGGATCGGCTTCGTTTTTCAGGCATATAACCTTCTTGAAGAACACACCGTTAAAGAAAACATTCTTATGCCGCTCCATCTTGACGGAAGGGATATTGAACCGGAATTCCTCAAGGAACTTGTTGAAGCTTTGGAAATTTCCGATAAGCTCGACCGCTATCCGGATCAGCTTTCCGGCGGCGAACAACAAAGAGTGGCAATTGCCCGTGCACTGGCTTCAAAACCCGCAATTTTGCTTGCGGACGAACCCACCGGAAACCTTGACCCCAAAACCGGCGACCAGGTTCTGCGCCACCTCAAGGCTCTTGCAGCACGTTTCCACCAGACAATACTTCTTGTTACCCATGATATGGAAATTGCCGGAATGGCAGACAGAGTTATTCGTTTACATAACGGAGAAGTTATTGAAACAAAGGAAAATTAAATTAAAAAAAGACCGCCCGAAAGGCGGTCTTTTTTTATTAAACAGAACAAATCCAATCTTTAACTTCATCGATGATTTTTTCTTCAATTTCCGTTCTGATTTCAAAATTTTCCGGAAGATTATAAATATCTTTTTTGAGAAAAGTCGGATAAAAATATTCGTTTTCAATTCTTTCGAACAGAAGCCATTCAAATCTGTGTTCCATTCCGTTTTCGGATAAAACAAATTTATCTCCTCTTGAAAGAATATCCGTTTTGGAAATATCCATAAGAAAATAAAGACAAAGTTCGTGGAATCTTATCTTACTGACGTCTTCGGTAAAAAACGCCTGGTTAAGCCAAAGCGGACGAATTATTCCCGGCTTTGCATGAAGTTCTTCCTCGCATTCGCGTAAAACTGCATATTCCGCAGTTTCTCCGATTTTGACTCTTCCGCCGGGAAGATAATAATACGGAGAATTGCCGTCTTTCATAGCAAGAATTTTGCCCTCATTTATAATTATCGCGCAAACGCGGTAATTGAATTTTTCGTTTCCGTTTTTAAAAGAAATATCCATAAATCCTCCTTAATCAGGATAAAAAAAGGCGTTTCGTAATGAAACGCCTTTTTGTTTATTCTTCGTCTTCAAAATCCTCTTCGGATTCCTCATCTGCGTACTCAAATTCATAATCTTCGGAACTGAGTTCTTCAAAGATTTCTTTAAGGTCAGAAATTCCTTCAAAAGTTGTGGTGCTCGTCCAGACGGAAGTTATCTGGTCAAAGCAAGGGATTTCGGTGAGAAATGCCTCCGCTCTTTTCTGACGCTCGGTTTTGTTAAGTTTATCGCATTTGGTAAGAGCAATGATAAACGGAACTTCATTGTCGATCATAAAATCGATCATCTGGATGTCGTCTTTTGTGGGAGCGTGGCGGCTGTCAACAAGCTGAACAATAAGGCGAATATCTCTGTCGCTCATAAGATAGCCTTCGACAAGATCCGCCCAGCGTTTTTTATCGCTTTGTGAAACCTTTGCGTAACCGTAACCCGGAAGGTCAACGAATTTAATTCCGTCAACGTCGTAAAAGTTTACCGTAACGGTTTTACCGGGCTGGCTTGAAACCCTTGCAAGAGCTTTTCTTCCGAAAATTGCGTTCATAAGCGAGGATTTTCCTACGTTTGAATGTCCCGCAAAGGCAAATTCAATATGTTCAGCTTTGGGAAGCTGTTTGGAAGTGCCGTATGCGGCTTCAAATACTGCATGATTATAGTTCATTTTATCCTCCGCTTACTGAATATTAACGGTTTTGGAATCGTGCTCAAGTCCGAGCATCGAAATTTCCTCTATAAAGCTATTTTCCTTTACAGCTGAAACTGCGGATTTTACAAGCGCTGTTTCAAGAACTGTTTCAACTTCTTTGGCCGGAACAAAGGTAATGGCCTTTTTTACAACAGGATCAACTTCTTCAAGATCCGGAATATTATCTTCCGGAATGAGAACGGTTTTTACGCCCGCTCTGTAAGCAGCCATTGTTTTCTCCCGAAGTCCGCCGATTGCAAGAACTCTTCCGCGAAGAGTTACTTCACCGGTCATTGCAACGTCTCTTCTTACCGGAATTCCGGAAAGAGCAGAAACAATTGCGGTTGTAAGAGTTACACCTGCGGAAGGGCCGTCCTTCGGAACTGCGCCTTCCGGAACGTGGATGTGGATATCTTTTGTTTTATAGAAATCCTTTTCAATTCCGTATTTTTCGGTGCAGGAACGGACATAGCTGATCGCAGTTCTTGCAGATTCCTTCATAACGTCGCCAAGGTTTCCGGTAAGCTCGATTTTGCCGCTTCCTTCAAGAATTGCAACTTCAACCTGAAGCATGTCGCCTCCTACGGAAGTCCACGCAAGGCCGTTTACAAGGCCCACAGCGTCACTGCTTTCAATGGTTTCCGGACGGAATTTTTTAACTCCGAGGAAGTCGGTTATGTTGCTTCCGTTAACGGTAACCTTTTCAGCCTCTTCGCCGACGATTTTCTTCGCGGCTTTTCTGCAAAGGCTTCCGATGGTTCTTTCAAGGCTTCTAACTCCGGCTTCTCTTGTATAAAAATCAATTATAGCGTAAATCGCATCATCGGTTATCTTAAGCATTTTGGAATCGAGTCCGTGGCGCTTCATTTCTTTTTTAACAAGGTGCTTTTTGGCAATCTGGAATTTTTCTTCTCTGGTATAAGAACCAAGCTCGATTATTTCCATTCTGTCATAAAGCGGACCCGGAATGGTGCTCGGGTCGTTTGCAGTGGTTATGAAAAGAATATCGGAAAGATCAAAAGGAAGTTCGATAAAGTGGTCGCGGAAAGCAACGTTCTGTTCCGGGTCAAGAACTTCGAGCATTGCGGAAGCGGGGTCGCCGCGGAAGTCATTTCCCATTTTATCGATCTCATCCAGAAGGATAAGAGAATTTTTGCTTCCTGCAAGTTTAACCGCATTCATAATGCGTCCGGGCATTGCGCCGATATAAGTTTTTCTGTGGCCGCGGATGTCGGATTCGTCTTTTACACCGCCGAGTGAGATTCTGGTATATTTTCTTCCCATTGCAGCGGCAACGTCTTTTGCAATGGAAGTTTTACCGACACCGGGAGGACCAACAAGGCAGATTATCTGGCCTTTGATTTCCGGCTGAAGTTTTCTTACCGCAAGAAGTTCAAGAATTCTTTCCTTAACTTTTTCAAGACCGTAATGATTTTTATCAAGTTGTTTTTTCGCTTTGGCAATATCAATCTTCTCTTCGGTTTTAACATTCCAGGGAAGCGCAAGGCAGGTATCGAGATATCCGCGGATAACGCTTGCTTCCTGGCTGTTATAAGGCATTTTGGTAAGTCTTACAACTTCTTCGTTAAGTTTATCCTTAACTTCACCTTCAACGCCGAGAGCTTCGATTTTCTTTTTATAAACGTCGATCTCGTCCTGAAGATTTTCACCCTCGCCGAGTTCTTCATTGATTGCTTTAAGCTGTTCACGAAGATAATATTCACGCTGGTTCTGGTCGATCTGTTCCTTTACCTTTTCGTAAATATCTTTTTCAACTCCGAGAATGTTGTTTTCGTTTTCAAGAACACCCGCAAGAATTTCAAGACGTTTTACATAGTTGGATTCTTCGAGAATTCTCTGTTTGTCCTCAATATCGATGTTGAGATTTCCGGCAAGGAATTCCCCGAACTGTGCCGGGTCATCCATGCTGAATGCTTTTACCGCAAGTTCTTTCGGCATCTTCGGAACAAGATATGTATATTCGTTGAAAAGATCCTTTACGGTACGCATAAGCGCATCGCAGAGAATCGAACGTTCGGGACGAAGTTTCTTAAGCGGAAATTCCTGGGTATCCGCAACAAGAAAAGGTTCTTCAGCAATTATATCAACAAGTTTTGCGCGGTATTTTCCCTCAACAAGAATTCTTGTTGTTCCGCCGTTGTTTTTAAGAACCTGGCGGATTTCCGCAACAACACCGACTTTATTAACGTTATCGAGTTTGATTTCGTCTTCTTCAACGTTTATCTGGGAAGCGAGAAAAACTTCTCTGTTCCCTTTCATAGCTTCTTCAAGAGCTGCTATGGATTTTTTGCGGCCGACGTCAAAGTGAAGGATCATGTTAGGAAAAAGAACGATTCCTCTCATGGCGATCATCGGCATCGTAACAATTTCTGCCGGCTGTTTCTTTTCTGTCATCTAATTTCACCTCCGGTATATAAATATCGGAAGCGGCAACCGCAAAATGCTGCTGCCGCTTTATAATTTTTTATTTTATTTCCGCCGCTGCAATTTCAAGCGGAACGTTTTTCTTAAAAGGATTGTGCTCGATCTGCGGAGCCGCTCCTTCGGTTACGCAAGCTTCGCCGATAACAACCGCGTCCGCAGTTTCGTCGGAAGGAAGTTCGAACATAAGCTTTCCGAGGGTTTCTTCCATAATGGAACGAAGACCCCTTGCTCCGGTTTTTCTGTCGATTGCCTTCTGAGCAATTGCGTCAAGAGCTCCGTCAGTGAACTGGAGGGTTACTCCGTCAAGGCTGAAAAGCTTCTGATACTGTTTAACAAGGCTGTTCTTCGGCTCGGTAAGAATTTTTATAAGAGCGGGTTTATCAAGGCTTTCAAGAGCAGTGATAACCGGAAGACGTCCGACCATTTCCGGAATGATTCCGAATTTTACAAGGTCATGGGGAGTTACCTTTTTAAGAAGGTCTTTTGCTTCCTTGGATTTCTGGCTGATTACGTTTGCGCCGAATCCCATTGCGGAACTTGCAATTCTCTTTTCGATGATGGGCTCAATTCCGTCAAAGGAACCGCCGCAGATAAACAGGATGTTGGTGGTATCTATCTGGATAAATTCCTGCTGAGGATGTTTTCTTCCTCCCTGGGGCGGAACGTTGGAAACGGTACCTTCGAGCATTTTAAGAAGAGCCTGCTGAACGCCTTCACCGCCAACGTCTCTGGTGATGGAAGGATTCTCGGATTTTCTGGTGATCTTGTCGATCTCATCAACGTAGATAATTCCGCGCTGAGCCGCTTCAACGTCAAAATCCGCTGCCTGGATAAGGCGAAGAAGAACGTTTTCTGCGTCCTCACCTACGTAACCAGCTTCGGTAATGGTGGTTGCGTCCGCAATTGCAAACGGAACACCAAGAACTCTTGCAAGAGTCTGCGCAAGAAGAGTTTTACCGGTACCGGTAGGTCCGAGAAGAAGAACGTTGCTCTTCTGAAGTTCAACGTCTTCGGTATCAAGTTTGCTT
>JAFOYK010000059.1 GCA_017424665.1 Oscillospiraceae bacterium | reverse complement strand
GTTTAACGTTTTTCAGTGGCGAACGGTTCGAAGCATCTTCAATTTGCTTATTGCTTACATGTGTATAAATTTCGGTTGTTGAAAGGCTTTCGTGGCCCAAAAGTTCCTTTAAAACACGAATATCAACGCCTGCATCCTGGTAAAGCAAAGTTGCTGCGGTGTGGCGGAGTTTGTGCGGAGAGATTCCCATTCCGTCAAGTCCGGCTTCTTTTAAGCAATGTTCCACGATTTGTTCCACACCGCGTGTGCTCAATCTTTTACCGAATCTGTTTAAAAAAAGCGCGTTTTTATCAACTCTTTTGATTTTTTCACCGGAATTGAGCACGCGAAGATAATTTTCAATAGCTGTAAGGCAGGAACCGTTTAAATAAACAATGCGTTCTTTGTTGCCTTTACCAAGCAATTTAAGCTGATTATCGCGGATATCATGAACGTTTATTCCGCAAAGTTCCGAAACACGCATTCCGCAGTTTAAAAACAGTGTAATTATGCAGAAATCACGCTCTGTGAAATTTGTTTCCACGTGGGTTAAAAGTTCAAGCGCTTGTTCGAGTGTAAGATATTTAGGAAGCGCTTTTTTAAGTTTCGGAGTTTCCAGATTGAGCATCGGGTTTTCGGAAAGCTTTCCGCTGGATACTGTAAGATATTTATAAAACGATCTTATTGCAGAAACTTTGCGTGAACGGGCTTTTGCTTCATTATCATGGTTTCGCTGAAATTCTGAAAGAAACCTCATAGCGTCGGTTCTTGTGGCGTTTTTGATCAAATCAAAACTCGCGTCATGAATTTTAATTTCTTTATAATCAACGTCATCGGAAACCAATCCGTTATCAATCAAAAGGAATCTGATAAAAGATCTTAAATCAATATAATAGCCGTCAACGGTGCGCGGAGAACGGCCTTTGATAGTTTCCATATAAAATAAGAAATCCTGGAGGAAATCCGGGCAATCGTTCAAATTGTCTTTATTCATTATAAATTACTCCTTTCTTTCTCCCCTCAACTTCGCTAAATTTCTATTTAGCGAAGTTGGCTCTATGGAAATTATAACATAAAAAGCCCTCTCCCGTCAATACTTTTCAAATTAAAAAAAGCCTGATTTAATCAGGCTTTTTGCTTTTTTATTCTTCTTCGCAAAGCGGTAAAATTCCGCCAATATCCCGTAAAGTTTTTCCGCCAAGATTTTCTGCGTAAATATTTCTGTTGCGCAAAAAATCTCTTATGTTATCATAATCTTTTATGGATTTAAGACTTCCGGAAGTTCCGAGAATTTTTTCTTCAACCATTCCCCCGCATCCGCCTATAAATCCGGTATCGTAACCCCTAAGGTAAATTCCACCCTCTTTGAGTTTGAGAACTTCAATTTCCTTTTGCTGTAAAATTTTGGTAATTCCGGGATCGGCGGTTATAACGGCATCTTCACATACTGCAAGAATCGAGCATTTTGCGTAGCCTTGTTTTACGCCGATGATGTTATAATTGTTTTCTTCGGCGAATTCCATAAGTTTTCGGTCAATTATATCCGGATTTACGATTATGTTTTTACCGATGATTTCAGCGTTTATAAGGCAATCTTCCGGATAGCTGAAGTCGATATCGTTTTCGGTATTCTGAATTTCAAAACCGAGCATATTGAGCATATCGGTGCTCTTTTTTGAGCATCCGGACGTGAGCAGCGAACTTCCGCCAAGATGCAGTATCTGCAAATCTGCGTGTGACGCTATTCCGGTAGGAAGATTTTCATTCGGTTCGACCGGAACAACAGCTATTTTAGCTGATTGCAAAGCGGAAATAACGTCCTCTGCTTCAGAAGAAACTGCTGCCACAGTTATATTTTTTGAAGGAAAATTCGGATTTTTTACAAAATTCATGGTTTATTTATCCTCTTTTTTATGGATTGCGGAAAAAGCTTCGCTTATGCTTTCAACGCCGGTAAGTTTGATCTTATAATCATCCTTACGGAGCTTTTTGAGGCATTGTGCAGGAAGAATAACTTCGGAAAAACCGAGTTTTTCCGCTTCTTTAATACGAATTTCGGTATTGGAAACGCTTCGGAGTTCCCCGCCGAGACCGATTTCACCGAAAGCAACAATGCTGCTGTCAACAACAGTATCCGTAAGACTGGAAATAAGAGCGATTGCAACAGAAAGGTCCGCTGCCGGCTCGTCCAGTTTAATTCCGCCGACAACGTTTATATAAGTATCCATGCTTCCAAAGTAATATCCTGCTCTTTTTTCGAGAACTGCGATAAGTAAAGCGGTTCGGTTAAAATCAAATCCGGTGGAGGTTCTTCTTGGAACACCGAAACCGGTTTTGGAAACAAGTGCCTGAACTTCGGCAAAAATGGGTCTGGTTCCCTCTATAATACAGCTTACACAGGTTCCCGAAACATTTGTCGGTCTTTCGGAAAGAAGCGCAACGGAAGGATTTTCCACTTCGTGGAGTCCGTTTTCGTTCATTTCAAAAATACCAATTTCGTTAGTTGAACCGAAACGGTTTTTGATTGAACGGAGAATTCGGTAACTCATGGTGCGCTCCCCTTCAAAATGAAGAACGGTATCAACGATATGTTCCATAACTTTCGGTCCTGCAATGGCTCCGTCTTTGTTGACATGACCGACGATTATAACAGGAATATCGGCTTTTTTAGCAACTTTTGTGAGGATCGAGGTACATTCCTTTACCTGAGTAACGCTTCCGGCGGAAGATGCAATTCCGGAAAAACTGAGAGTCTGGATGGAGTCCACCATTACCATATCCGGTTTTTCGCTGCTTATTGCGTTTACAATCTGGCCAATATCGGTATAAGGAGCGATAAAAAGGTTTTTGTTATCAACGCCGATTCTTTTTGCGCGGAGTTTAAGTTGAGATTTGCTTTCCTCACCGGAAATATAAAGAATTTTCATTTTTTCGGAAAGTTTTCCGCAAATCTGTAAAAGCATTGTGGATTTTCCGATTCCGGGGTCACCGCCAAGCAAAATTACGGAACCTTTTACTATTCCGCCGCCGAGAACTCTGTCAAGTTCTTCTATTCCGGTAATATAGCGGAATTCTTCGCCAACGTCAACATCTGCGATGCTGGAGATAGTTTCAGCTTCGGGTTCTCCGATGACAAGTCCTGCGGTTTTCTGTTTGGAAGGTCCCTCTTCGGCGCGAACATCTTCAATAAATGTGTTCCACTCGCCGCATTCGGGACATTTTCCCATCCATTTTGGAGTTTCGTATCCACATTCGGAACATACAAAAATCTTTTTGAGTTTTTCCATTATTTTTAAACTTCCCTTTCGGTAAGATGTTTTACTGTAGATATTGCAATGGCAAAAGCAATTTTGTTTTGATATTCGTTATCGCTTAACAAAGCGGCTTCGCTGCTGTTTGAAATAAAACCGCATTCCACAAGAACGGCGGGTTTATTTGCGTGATAGAGTATATAAATATCTTTTGTGGCCTGTTTGATAACTCGTTTATTTTCAGGCTGAAGCATTCCGGAAATTCCGCTTTGCAGCGATTCCGCAAGTGCTTTGCTTTCGGGGTTATTTCCGCCGTAAAAAACCTGAGCACCGCGTGCTTCTCCGCCGAAAATGTTCTGATGAATTGAAACTGCGCAAAGACACGGGGATTTTTCAATTTGTTCAAGACGATTTTTGATGTCTGAAACCTTTCGCTCTCTTTGGGTTTTAAGTCCGTCATCACAAGTCATTTTGTCGGTTTCTCTTGTGAATTCAACGTCATATCCCAAAAATTCAAAAAAAGCGGCAGTTTTAAGAGTTACTGAAAGGTTCAGATCTTTTTCGATGATTCCGCCGACTCCGATGGCTCCGCCGTCTTCTCCGCCGTGTCCGGCATCAAGAAGTATCACGCTGCTTTCTTTGATGTTTCCGGAAGACGCAGAAACGATTTCATAATCCGGAAAATAAAGGAAAGGCGCGGAGACTATCAAAAAAGCGAAAAAAGTCATTAAAACAGCTTTTACAACGGTAGATTTCAATAAAAACACTCCCCTTTCGGCGTTTAAATAATACGCAAAAGGGATTTGTCCTATACCGGATATTTTAACACAAAAACATTTGTTTGTATATCCAAAAATTCTTATTTAAATTTGTATATTAATTAATAAAATATTTTCATTTACATCATTGACTTTCGTATACTAAAGTGTTAAAATAAAAAAGCTGAGATGTTTCAGCGTATTAAAGTGTGAAGGGGTGCTTCTTCTATGAACAACCGTCTTAAAGATGAAAGCCTTGATGAGCTTTTTGATGCAATTCTTACTCTTGAAAATAAAGAAGAATGCTACAGCTTTTTCCGCGATCTTTGCACTGTTCCGGAACTTAAAACTCTTTCCCAGCGTTTCCATGTTGCAAAAATGCTGGTTGATAAAAGAGTTTACAGCGATATTGTTGAAGAAACCGGTGCTTCTACCGCAACAATAAGCCGTGTTAACCGTTCTCTTTCCGAAGATTACGATTCCTGCGGCGGTTATATTCTTGTTTTCAACCGTCTTGAGGGCAAAAAATGAGCGATTACGGAGATTTTGCAAGATTTTACGATAAATTTACTTCAAATGTAGATTATCCCGCAAGAGCAAGATATTTTGATACCGTAATTCAGAAATATAATCCGGATGCGCAAATCCTTCTCGATCTTGCATGCGGAACCGGTTCTCTCAGTTTTGAACTCGAACCTTTCGGATACGATATTGTCGCGGTTGATAATTCTTATGAAATGCTTTCAGTTGCAATGGATAAAAAAGCCGAGCTTGAAAGTAACGTTCTC
>JAFOYK010000019.1 GCA_017424665.1 Oscillospiraceae bacterium | reverse complement strand
TGCTGTTATCGCCCATTGCCTCGGACTTTTAAGAAACCGCCGTTTCGGAGGAAATTGCAACGTCGAAAGACTTGTAATGCTTGCTATGTATCACGATTGCAGCGAGATCCTTACCGGCGACATGCCCACCCCAATAAAGTATTATAACCCGGAAATAAAGGAAGCTTATAAAGAAGTTGAAGCCGTTGCAAACAAAAAACTTCTCGAAATGCTTCCGGAAGACCTTCGCCCGGATTATAAACCCTTCTTTGACCATTCGGGCGAAGACCCGGAACTTCTTAAATTGCTCAAAGCGGCGGATAAAATCTCCGCTCTTATAAAATGCGTTGAGGAGGAAAATTCCGGAAACCGCGAATTTTCAAAAGCAAAAATCAGCATAATGGAATCTATTGAAAAAATGGATATTCCGGAAGCAAAAACTTTTGTGGAAGAATTCCTTCCCAGCTACGGTTTAACTATCGATGAACTTAATTAACGGATAATGCCGGAAATTCCGTTTGCAATGCTGCCAACGGCTTTAACGGTTTTAGCCGCGCTTTTGCGCATTCTTTTAACTTTAGAACCGCTGCGGTTATTCATCATATAAACCGCAGTGCCAACTGCCGCGGCTGCGGCGGCGCCGCTCATAACGGCGGAAACAGTTTTATTCATTTAAAAATCCCTCCATTCTTTGTTTTGTAAAAATATTTTCCGCAATTTAATGAAACGGATACGCGGAATTTTTCGGCGAAAAATTTGGAGAAAAATTTTAAAAAAGAGGTGTCCCAATGGAAAAAAGACCGGCAAGAGTTGCCGCAATCCATGATCTTTCCGGTTTCGGAAGATGTTCCGTTTCCGTAATACTTCCCGTTCTTTCCGCAATGGGAAACCAGGTCTGCCCGGTTCTGACCGCGGTTCTTTCAACCCACACTGGTGGTTTCGGAGAAGTTGTTTTCCGTGATTTAACGGATTATATAAAACCCGCACTTGAACATTATAAAAGCCTTGATATAGATTTTGAAGCGGTATATTCCGGATTTCTCGGAAGCGAAGAACAGGTGGATTCCTGCCTCGAATTTTTCAAAAGCTATCCCAACGCGCTTAAAATTGTCGACCCCGTAATGGGCGATAACGGAAAAGCATACAGAACCTGCACCAAAAGCCTTCAGAGCAGAATGAAAGAACTTGTTGAGGTGGCGGAAGTAATAACTCCTAACCTTACCGAAGCTTCAATGCTCCTTGGCGAAAACTACCGCACCGAACCCATGACCGTTAACGAAGCAAGAAGCCTTCTTTTAAAACTCCATGGTCTTGGACCGAAAAAAATCGTTGTCACCGGCGTTGAACTTGCAACCGGAATCCTTGCAAACATCGGTTACGACAGCGAACAGGGATCTTTCTGGTATTCTCCCTGCGATTACATTCCGGTGCATTATCCCGGATGCGGCGATATTTTCGCGTCGGTTCTGATCGGTGCAATGCTTGGCGGAGCAAGCCTTCCCATAGCGATTGGAAAAGCGACGGATTTTGCGGAACTTTGCGTAAAAACAACCTTCAGCTACGGAAGCGACCCGCGTCAGGGAGTTATGCTTGAATCCGTTCTCGGAAGCCTTATCCGGGGCGATATAACTCCGAAATATAAAACTTTGTAAGCGCCCCTTGTTAAAGGGGAGAGGACCACAGAGTGGCGAGGGGATTCTTTATAAAGAAAAAGGACGGCAAAGCCGTCCTTTT
The DNA here is from genome assembly GCA_017424665.1 of Oscillospiraceae bacterium. Taxonomy (GTDB): domain Bacteria; phylum Bacillota; class Clostridia; order Oscillospirales; family Ruminococcaceae; genus UMGS1668. Next base: position 1,215 of record JAFOYK010000019.1, on the reverse strand, counting down.
TGTTTTATGCAAACTGGGAATTATAAAGAGTGCTGTAAAATCCGCCAAGTTCCAAAAGTTCTTCGTGGGTGCCCTGTTCGGTAACGGTTCCGTCGCGAACAACAAGAATGTTGTCCGCGTTCTGAATGGTGGAAAGACGGTGAGCGATTACGAAGCAGGTCCTTCCTTTCATAAGTTCGTTCATTGCTTCCTGAATCTTTATCTCGGTGCGGGAGTCAACGTTAGAGGTTGCTTCGTCAAGAATAAGCATCGGCGCTTTGGAAAGAAAAGCACGCGCAATGGTGATAAGCTGGCGCTGACCTTTTGAAATGTTCACGCCGTCATCGGAAAGAACGGTGTCATAACCGTCCGGAAGGCTTTCAATATATTTATCTATCCTTGCGGCTTTTGCGGCGGCTTTAACTTCCTCAAGGGTTGCGTTTTCTCTTCCGTAAACAATGTTTTCAAAAATAGTTCCGTGGAAAAGCCAGGTATCCTGTAAAACCATGGTGAAAGCCTTGCGAAGTTCTTCGCGTTTGATTTCCTTTGCCGGAATTCCCTCAAGGCGGATTTCGCCGGAATCCACGTCATAAAAACGCATCAGAAGGTTGATTATGGTGGTTTTTCCTGCGCCGGTGGGGCCTACTATAGCAATGGTTTTGCCCGGTTCTGCCTTAACGGAAACGTTTTTGAGAATGGGTTTTTCCGGAACATATCCGAAGGTGATGTCGTCAACCTCAACGGAGCCTTTAACTTCCTCAAGACCCACGGCATCGGAAGCGTCTGCCGGTTCCGGTTCTTCGTCAATAATTCTGAAAACTCTTTCGGCCGCAGAAAAAGCGGACTGAAATTCGTGAAGAATGTTCGCAAATTCGTTGATGGGGCCTGCGAATTTTCTTGAATACTGAACAAACTGGGCGATTCCGCCAAGGGTGATGAAGAAAATCGAAGTTTCCGCAACTTTTCCGCCGAAGGAAAGCATATAAAGAATTCCGCCAAGCATAGCAACAAGGGACATTGAAAGGTTGTTGATGAAGTTTACGGAAGGGCCAAGGGTCGCTCCGTAATATTCTGCTCTGTAATAGGCTTCCATGGCGGCTTCGTTCTTAACATTGAATCTTCCGGAAATAACGTCCTGTTTTCCGTAAGCTTCAATAGAGCGGGTTCCGGAAAGCATTTCTTCCGCAAAACCGTTGAGTTCGCCAAGCTTTTTGGAACGTTCGCTGAAAAGCGGGC
>JAFOYK010000066.1 GCA_017424665.1 Oscillospiraceae bacterium | reverse complement strand
GACCACCTATGACGATTATGCTCCGTCTCTTCTCGCAAAGCAGGTAAGTTCTCTTCCCGGCGAACCCGTTCTCTGGATCCAGACCACCTGGGAAGGCGGCGTTCACCCCATCAAAACAGCGCCCTATACCAAGGCAATGCTCGATACCTTCCGCCACCATGTTATAAGCTGTCTTGTTCTTTCAACAAGCCGCGAAAAATATGACTTTGACGTAAGCGTAACCGACCATATGCTCTATGCTCTTGCTCCGCTTCCCTATCTTACCGGTCTTCTTCCTCTTTTGCTGGATGAAGAGATCGATATCGAAATTCTTCCTTCCGTTAAGGAAAGCATTAAGATGTCTTTCAAAGAGCGCAACAAACAGGGCTTCAAACTTGGAATGCAGAAAGGACTCGAAATTTTCTTCGGACTCGGAAGCGTTCTTTATTACGTAAGCCAAAGCGTTTCCTCAATGCAGTCCGGCGGCGGTTTTGATTTAAAGAAACTTCCCGGAATTTCCCCCAAAATGATTTTCCGTTATCTTCTTGCGAAAAACAGATGCAAAAAGGAAAACCGCCAGCTTCTTCCGAAAGACCTTTTCCACCTCAAGAGTTTTATGTGCGCCGGAACCGACAACCGCTGCTATAAATCCGAACTTGAAAAGATGTGGGGAATTGCTCCGATGGAACTTTTCGCCGGAACCGAACCCACCTGCATCGGCTGCGAAACCTGGAACCGCGAAGCGATGTATTTCTTCCCGGATTCCTGCTTCTATGAATTCATTCCGGAAGACGAATTTGACAAGAGCGCAAGAAACCCCGAATATCAGCCCAGAACCGTTCTTTGGAACGAGGTTGTTCCCGGCGGAATTTATGAACTTGTTATCACCGTTTTCAAAGGCGGCGCCTTTGCCCGCTATCGCGTTGGCGACGTTTTCCGCTGCATCGGAATCGGAAGCGCGAAGGAAGAAAACAGCATTCCCCGTTTCCAGTTTGTTGACAGAGTTCCCCAGGTAATCGATATTGCCGGATTTACCAGAATCACCGAAAAATCCGTCAACCAGGCAATTCAGCTTTCCAGACTTCCCATCGAAGCCTGGACCGCCAAAAAGGAATTCACCGAAGATTACCGCCCCTATATGCATCTTTATGTTGAGATGCAGCACAGCAACCTTGTTAACAGCGCAATAAGCCTTAGGATCCTTCAGGACCAGCTTGGAATTTATTTCCGCTATCTTGACCAGGATTATGAGGACCTTAAAAAGATCCTCGGAATCGACCCGCTTAAGATAACCCTTCTTAAATGCGGAACTTTTGAAACATATGAAAAACGTTTCGGCAGCAAAATCAAGGCAATGAACCCCGAAAGCTGCGAAATCAACGACCTTTTGAACTGTAACCTTATCGACGGAAAGGGGGACCTTCTTAATGAGTGGATATAGTTGGGTCTCCATAATCTCGATTTTCTGTTACCTTTTCCTTTTCCTTTCCTTTGCTTCGGTAAAGAAAAGAGAAAAAGTTCTCGGTTCTTTCATGATGCTTCTTGCCGTCATGATCCTTTGGAACGGCGGTTCCTTCGGAATGCGTGCCCAGCTTTTTAATACGGTAAACTTCTGGCACCACGTTTCGCTTTTGGGAATTTTCGTTCTTCCATATGCTTATTTCGGCTTTCTTCTTTCCTATTTTGAAAAAGCGAAGGACTTCTGGAGAAAATTCTGGCTTATCTTCTATCTTGCGGTTTTTGTTTTCAACTGCATAACCGGATTCTTCATTCCCCTTCCCGAAGTTGTTAAAGTCGGAAACTCTTTCCAGTTCCTCTATAACTACAGCTGGCCCATCTATCTTCTTTTCGTAGTAATCACCATAACTTTTGCCCAGCTTATCGGCCTTATCTGGAGACATTGCCGCGGAAACAGAATTGCCCTTCGCCAGCTTAAACCTATCGCAATAGGAATGGCCGCGATCTTCCTTGGAAACGCCCTTTCCACCCTTCCTTTCTTTAAAGGCCTTCCTATCGATATGCTTTCGGGCGTTGTAAACTCCATCTTTATTTTCTATGCGCTTTATAAGAAGAACCTTTTCAGAATGTCGATTCTTCTTTCAACCCCGAACTATATCCTTATGGCCACCGCTTTGGGCGCGGGAATTTTCTTCAAAGCTTTCGGCCCCATCCGCAAACTTTTTATCGGCAAACTCGGTATTGATAATTCCGGAGCGCTCATCTTCACTTCCGCTATAATGGTCATCATTATCGCCGTTCTCTATTTCGTGATAAGCAGAACCTTCACCGCTGTTTTCACGAAGAAAGAACAAAGACAGAAAGCTGCCCTTGCAAGCTTTTCCGAAGATATCACAAACATGCTCCACGTAAGCGATATTCTTCAGGCAATGTCTGAAACCATCCGCGACAACGTTGCTCTCAGCCGCATGTTCATCCTCATCCGCGGCGCAGACGGAACTTACCGCGTTCAGCACACCCTTAACCCCCTTGAAGAAAAGAACTTCTGTCTCAAGGCAGACCATCCGCTTATTTCCTGCCTTAAAGGCTCGCAAAAATGTCTTCTTCACCAGGATTTTTCCCGCAAGCTTATTTACAGAAGCCTTTGGGAAAGCGAAAAAGCTCTTCTTCTCGGCCACCAGGCTGAATGTTACATTCCGATTTCCAGCGACGCCGGCCTTACCGGTATCGTAATGCTTTCCGGAAAACCGGAAAAACCCCTTTCCAACCCCGCCACCATCGGATTCCTTGAATCCGTTGCGGCACTCTGCGCCGAAGCGGTTAAAAATGCTTCCATTTACGAAAAAGCCATTGAAGATTCCAGAAGAGACGAACTTACCGGTCTTATCAACCACAAGTTCTTCTTCGAAATTATGGACAGAGAATTTGAGACCCACAGAAACAGTTCTCTTTCTCTCTGCATCTTCAACATCGATAACTTCAAGCTTTATAACCAGCTTCACGGAATGCACGAAGGCGACCTTGCGCTTCAGCACGTTGCTTCCATCCTTGAATCTTCCATCAGCGAAAATTGCTATGCCGCACGTATAAACGGCGACAAATTTGCTCTTATCCTTCCCGGATATGACGTTTATTCCGCAAAATGCCTTGCAGATACCGTTTCCGCCCAGGTAAGCAGCATCAATTCCCCCGCAACAAATTCTTCTTACGGAAGAATGACCGTAAGTGTCGGTATCTGTGAATCGCCCTGTATGGCTTCTTCTTCCAAAGAACTTTACCGCAACGCGGATATGGCTGTTTATATGGCAAAACGCAACGGAAAGAATTCCGTCCAGATCTTCTCCAACGATCTTGACCGCCGCGACAACCGCAACAGTTCCGAATATAAGAGCGGTTACAGCGAACACGCCGACACCGTTTATGCTCTTACCGCAACAATTGACGCAAAGGACCATTACACTTTCCGCCATTCCCAGAACGTTGCTTATTACGCAACCGAACTTGCAAAAGCTGCAGGAATGACCCCGGACGTTGTTGAAATTGTAAGAGAAGCAGGCCTTCTTCACGATATCGGCAAAATCAGCATAACCGAAGAGATCCTTAACAAAACCGGAAAACTTTCCACGGATGAATATGAAATCATGAAAGGCCACGTTGAAAGCGCCGTTAACATCATCCATCATCTTCCTTCGCTGGATTACGTTATTCCCGCCGTTTATTCCCACCACGAACGTTATGACGGCCACGGTTATCCCCGCCGCCTTTCCGGCGACAACATTCCGATAACCGGAAGAATCCTTTGCATTGCCGATTCCTTCGACGCCATAACTTCCAACAGAACTTATAAGGAAGCAATTTCCGTTCCGGAAGCTCTCGATATGATGAGAGCGGAATCCGCCGGACAGTTTGACCCAAGACTTATCGATATCTTTATCGATCTTGTTGAAAACGGCGACATTGAACTTCGCACGGAATTTTCCGAACCGGTTTCTGTTACAAACAGATAATTTTAAAAAAAGCATAAAAAAAGACCTCCGTTTCCAGAGGTCTTTTTTTATAACTGTCTTGCAACAAGATCGGGTGTGTAAGCATAGCCAAGAGCGGTTTCTTTTGTGATTTTTCCCGCTCTGTAAAGTTCGATCATCGCCTGATCCATTGTGATCATTCCTTCGCTGCCGCCTGCGGCAATTGCGTTGTTGATCTGGTGGTTTTTGTTGTCACGGATCATGCTTCGGATGGCGTTGTTAACGTGCATCACTTCAAACGCCGGGACCCTTTCGCCGTTTATTCCGGGAAGAAGTTCCTGGGAAACAACGGTTTTAAGAACGGCGGAAAGCATCATTCTTATCTGTGCCTGGTAAGAACTGGGGAAACTGTCTATGATACGGTCTATGGCGTTTACAGCGCCTTTTGTATGAAGGGTACCGATTACAAGATGTCCCGTTTCCGCGGCGGTAAGAGCCGTTCTGATGGTCTCAGGGTCACGCATTTCGCCAAGAAGGATAACGTCCGGAGCCTGTCTTAAACATGCTCTGAGGGCGGAAAGATAATCGGCGGTATCCACCGCGATCTCCCTCTGGCTCACGATGCTGAGCTGGTTTTT
>JAFOYK010000107.1 GCA_017424665.1 Oscillospiraceae bacterium | reverse complement strand
TCCTGCTGAAGAAGTTTTTCGGTGGTTACCCAGGGAATTCCGGTGCGGATAAGGATATAAACTCCTGCGGCAACAATCATAAGGGTGAGGCAAAGACCAATCAAAACTTCGCCGTCGGCATCTTCAAAGAATGCGCCAATGAAAAGCGGAAGTGCGGAAAGAACGCAAAGGCAGATTCCGATAACGCAGTCGCGAATATGTTTGTCACGAAGTTTTGCCTGTCGTTCCTTGACCATTCCCGCAACGCCGTAGGCAAGCTCGATGGGTTCTTTTTCGAGGTATTCAAAGCGGCTTGTTTTCATTCCGCTGGTGATAAAAAGAGCCACAGCGGGAACAACAAGAAGCACCAGCGCTATAAGCCCGATTCCGCCGGCGCCGTTTTCGGTGATTTCGATTTTTCCGGCGGTCTGCATTGCGATAAGGAAGAACATTATAATGGGGGAAAGAATGCAGAGAACAACGCCTAAAGCGACCAGAGGAGCCGTTTCGTCTTTGACTTTTATAAATTCGTTAGCTTCCTCCATGGAAACTTTGCGGAAATTGCTTTCGCTTATCTCTTCCTTCGGCGCAGGAATTTCGTCGCCCAGTTCATCCTTAAGAAGATAATCTGTGGAAACACCGAAAATTTCGCTCATAAGAAGTATCTTATCAAGATCCGGAATCGAAAGAGCGCCTTCCCATTTTGAAACGCTCTGGCGGGAAACACCCATTTTTTCCGCAAGCTCTTCCTGAGAGAAGCCTGCTTTTTTTCTAAGTTCTATAATTTTGTCGGCAAGTATCATTGTTTTCACCTCGGTTTGTTATTCGGAAGATTTTTCCTTCCGTCTGATGAAAGCATACTCTTTTTTGCGGTGGCAAGCCATAAACCGCGCTTTTCAATTTGTCAACCGGTGGTTGCAACTTTCGGTTGCGTGGTAAAAAAGCCGGAAAAGCTTGGCTTTTCCGGCTTTTTGTTAAGGTTCGTTTAAAAATCAGAATACGATTTTTTCTTCGATGTAGGAAACGAGTTCGCTGATGGGCATTCTTACCTGTTCCATGGAATCGCGGTCACGAACGGTTACGCAGCCGTCTTCTTCGGATTCGAAGTCGTAGGTGATGCAGAAAGGAGTACCGATTTCGTCTTCGCGGCGATAACGTTTACCGATGGAGCCGGATTCGTCATAATCTACCATGAAGTGTTTTGCAAGTTCGTCGTGAACTTTAAGTGCGCCTTCGGCAAGTTTTTTGGAAAGAGGAAGAACAGCAGCTTTGAAAGGAGCAAGTGCGGGATGGAGGCGGAGAACGGTACGAACGTCTTTATCGCCGACAACTTCTTCATCGTAAGCATCGCAAAGGAATGCAAGGGTTACGCGGTCTGCACCAAGGGAAGGTTCAACAACGTAAGGAATATATCTTTCGTTGGTTTCAGGATCGAAATAGTCCTGGGTTTTGCCGGAATGGTTGGTGTGCTGGGTAAGGTCATAGTCGGTTCTGTCAGCAACGCCCCAGAGTTCGCCCCAGCCGAAGGGGAAGAGGAATTCGAAGTCGGTGGTGCCGACGGAATAGAAGCAAAGTTCTTCGGGAGAATGGTCACGGCGGCGAAGGTTTTCTTTCTTCATGCCAAGGCGGAGAAGCCAGTTTTCGCAATAATCTTTCCAATATACGAACCAATCAAGGTCGGTTCCGGGTTTGCAGAAGAATTCAAGTTCCATCTGTTCGAATTCACGGGTACGGAAAGTGAAGTTACCGGGGGTGATTTCGTTACGGAAGGATTTACCGATCTGTGCAATACCGAAAGGAAGTTTTTTACGGGTGGTTCTCTGAACGTTTTCGAAGTTTACGAAAATTCCCTGTGCGGTTTCGGGACGGAGATAGATCTGGCTGGTTGCGTCCTCGGTTACGCCCTGGAAAGTTTTGAACATAAGGTTGAAGGAGCGGATATCGGTGAAATCATGTGCGCCGCAGTTGGGGCAAACAACGTTCTTTTCATCGACGAATGCACGCATTTTGTCGAATTCCCAGCCTTCGGGAGAAATTCCGGTCTGGTCTTCGATAAGTTTATCTGCTCTGTGACGGGTTTTGCAAGCTTTGCAGTCCATAAGGGGGTCAGAGAAACCGCCTACGTGGCCGGAAGCTACCCAAACCTGGGGGTTCATAAGGATAGCTGCGTCAAGACCTACGTTATAGGGGCTTTCCTGTACGAAAGCTTTCCACCATGCGCGTTTTACGTTGTTTTTGAATTCAACACCGAGAGGGCCGTAGTCCCAGGTGTTGGAAAGACCGCCGTAAATTTCAGAACCTGCGTAAACGAATCCGCGGCCTTTGCAAAGTGCGACGATTTTTTCCATTGTTTTTTCGGTTGCTAACATATTTTAACACTCCTCAAAAAAGTAATAATTGAACAAATTTCCTTAATATATAACTATATCCCTTTAATACAATAAAGTCAAGAGAAAACGTTTTTTCGATAACATATATTACAGATTTTTGGGGGCTTTTTCTTGACAAGCGGGACTTTAAAGTATAATATTATATGTTAGAAAATTATAGGCATCTTGTCCATATTTATTTTCATAACTGCGAAAAGATGAGGGAATGTAAAATGATTAAAAGCATGACCGGTTACGGCGCCGCGGAAGAAATTCTTAACGGCAGAAACATCCGTGTTGAAATAAAATCCGTAAATCACCGCTATTTCGAATATTCCGCAAGGGTTCCCCGTTCCTGCGGATTCCTTGAAGAAAAACTCAAACGCCTTCTTTCCGGCGTAATCAGCCGCGGAAAAGTTGACGTTGGCGTAATGATCCAGACCGTTGAAGGTGCAAACGAAGAAATCACCATCAACAAAGAAGTTGCAAAAAGCTATATCGAAGCTCTTCGCTCCGTTAAAGACGAATTTGACCTTGTTGATGACCTTTCCCTTTCTGTTGTTGCAAAATTCCCCGATGTTTTCACCGTAGTTAAAGCACAGACCGACGAAGACGCTCTTTGGGCAGACGTTGAATCCGTTGCAAAAAAAGCCGCCGAGGCGTTTGTTGAAATGCGCCAGACCGAAGGCGAAAAAATGAAAGCTGACGTTCTTAACAGAGCCGCTTACATTGAAGAAAAAGTCGGTTTCATCGAAAAACGCAGCCCCGAAACCGTTAAAGAATACCGCGAGCGTCTTTATAACAAAATGCTCGAGGTTCTTGAAGGAAAACAGATCGACGAAGCAAGAATCATCCAGGAAGCCGCTATTTACAGCGACAAAGTTGCCGTTGATGAAGAGACCGTCCGTCTCAGAAGCCACATCGGCCAGCTCCGCGAGATTCTTGAACTTAACGAACCTGTTGGCAGAAAACTCGATTTCCTTATCCAGGAAGTCAACCGCGAGATCAACACCACCGGAAGCAAATGTTCAGACGTTGAAATTGCCCAGGTCGTTGTGGATGTAAAATCCGAAATTGAAAAAATCCGCGAACAGATCCAGAATATCGAATAAGACGGAGGCTTTTTAAATGAAGCTCGTAAACATCGGTTTCGGA
>JAFOYK010000058.1 GCA_017424665.1 Oscillospiraceae bacterium | reverse complement strand
TCTTCGCGAACTTGCTTTTGAAGGAAAAACCGTTCTTATGGTAACCCATGATATCGAATTCTGTGCAAAATATTCCGACCACTGTATGCTTTTCTTCGACGGATATATCGTTTCCGAAGGAACCCCGAAAAAGTTCTTTTCCGAAAACAGCTTTTATACAACCGCCGCAAGCCGCATGACAAGACATCTTGTGCAGAACATCATAACTTGCGAGGAAGGTGAAAAGCTTTGCAGAAGCCTTCTTTAAAAAACTTCCGCACCAAAGCGGCTTTTGTCTTCGTCTGCCTGCTTTTTCCCGTAACCCTTTGGGCGTTTATGGCAACCGGAGCAAAGAATTACGGATTCATCAGCATGGTGATGGTCATCCTTGCGCTCATTCCTTTTCTGATGCTTTATGAGATGAAAAAGCCCCAGGCAAGGGAATGGATTCCCCTTGCGGTAATGGCGGCCATCGCCGCCGTTGGCCGAGCGGCTTTTGCCTTTGTTCCCCATTTCAAGCCCACCTCCGCAATAATCGTTATAACCGCAATGGTTTTCGGACCGGAAGCGGGTTTTCTTACCGGCGCAATTGCCGCCCTTGCTTCGAACCTCTTTTTCGGCCAGGGTCCCTGGACTCCGTGGCAGATGTTTGCCTGGGGTTTAATCGGTTTTATTGCGGGCCTTCTTTCAAAAGCAGGCTGTCTTAAAAAGAAATGGCAGCTTGTCGTTTTCGGGGTCGCTGTCGGATATCTTTACGGCTGGATACTCAATATCTGGAACGGAGCGGGTTTTGTCTATGGCCTTTCCTGGCAAAGCTACCTCAGCCTTTGCGTAACAAGCCTTATTCCGGACGGAATACATTCCGCCGCAACGGTAATCTTCCTGCTTTTGCTTTCGGATTCCTGGGGAGCAAAGCTTCGCAGGGTTAAACAAAAATTCGGAATACTTGCGAGTTAATAAAAAGAAAAAATCCGCCGGAAGGCGGATTTTTTTGTAATATTTTAAAATAAAATTTGTCTTTATTTTTGAAAGGCCTTTTAAAAGAAAAAAGGAGGTGACCGGATGAAGGATTCGGAAATAGTTGAACTTTATTTTAAAAGAAACGAAGAGGCAATTGAAAAAACTTCCGAAAAATACGGAGCATATTGCAAAGCCGTTGCGGAAAATATTCTTAAAAATCCGGAAGATTCGGAAGAATGTGTGAATTTTGCTCTTCTTCAGCTTTGGAATTCTGTTCCGCCGGAAAAGCCCGAAAATCTTAAAATGTTTCTTGCAAAGATAACAAGGAACATAGCGATTAATAATCTTAAAGCAAAACTTGCGGAAAAACGCGGAGGAAAAGAGGGCTTTGCCGCCTTTGATGAACTTTCGGAATGCATTCCTTCGAAAAATAACATTGAGGAAAGTTTTGATGCGGAAGAACTTGAAAAAAGCATAAATTGCTTCACGAAAAATCTTCCGGAAAAGGAAAGAAATATTTTTATCCGCCGTTATTTCTTTTTTGAATCACCGAAGGAAATCGGGGAGCGTTACGCTTTTTCCGAAAACCGCGTTTCGGTAATTTTGCACAGAATCCGAAAAAAACTCCAAAAACATCTTGAAAAGGAGGGTTTTGTTTAATGAATAATAATGATTTGATTTTTGCAATCGGAAGAATAGACGACGAATTAATTGAAGCAAGCGAGCAGAATCCAAAAAGGAATTTTAAGGCGAAAACAAGCCTTTTAATTGCCGCTGTTTTAATCATTGTTTTTTCAGTAACGGCGGTTGCCGCGGCAAGCTTTTTCAACACCGTAAACAGCGGCAATCTTGTTTTCATGGAAGCCGTCGGCGGATATTCCGGCGACAGTTACCAAATAAAATTCGATATTGATGTTGCGGAAGATTCCGACCATATGATAAATGATTATTATGTTCCGATGTATCTTATTGAAAACGAAGCTTGGACGGATTGCGGCGGAGAAGCTGGGGAAACCTATAACGTAATGACTTTCGACAATTACGGCGAAAACCTTTTTGCAATTTTCTTCCAATATCCTGCCTGGAATTATGATAACGGTGCTTCAATTGCATATAATGTTCCGGCGGGGACGGAAGTTTCTGAAACAGTTTTTGAAATTGACGGCGAAGAACTTTATTGCATTGAATTTCAGCCGTGTTTTGACGGATATAGAGGCGACCCTTTCGGAACAAGGGTAGTTTTTTGGTCGGACGGTTACAATATGTTTGTGCTTGAAACAAGACTTAATACCGGTTCGGAAGTTGTTCGGGAAATTATAAGAAGCGTTGAAAAAGTGAATGATATTTCCGATTACGCGGTTTATAAAGAGATTCCGGATTACGAATAAAAAAGAGCTCCGCTTTGCGGAGCTCTTTTTTATTCTGTTCTGTTTATGGATCTTTCTTCGGAAAAACCTTCGGGATACCTTTTTTTAAGTTTTTCAATGTTGCGTTCAAAAACTTCCGAAAGGTCAATATCAAGAGCGGTGGCGGCTTCCGCAAGGTACCAGGCGACGTCGCCAAGTTCTTTTATAAGAGCGTCGCGGTCAAGTTCGTGACCGTGGAAAAGGTGCTTTTTAACAATGTCGCAAGCTTCGCCGCTTTCGCCGCAAAGCCCCATCACGGAGTTTGTGAGAACCTCTTTTTTGTCAAGTTCCTTGTTAAGAGTTCTCATGGCGAGAAGCTGATATTCGTTGATTTCCATACCTAAAAACCACCTTTTTGTATTGTTAATATTTACAATTATTATATTTGCAATTATATAATGCGCATAGACGAAATATGAAAAATGGCTTATTTATGCGGTTTTTCAGCCGGGGAACATTGAATCATACCAGACGAAAAAGGGAAAATAGCGGTAATATACCCCAACATGTCTTGTTGTTCCCATTTCGCCGGATGGATTGGGCCCGCCGCTGAAATAGACGAAATAGCTGTCGTGGGCGGGGGAATATTCGGCGTATTCCGCATGGTATTGTTCGCCGTAGAGCACTTCGTTTTTCATATATTTTTCCGCAACGGATTTTGCGACCTGTTTCGGAAGAATATCCGAAAACCAAAGGATAAGAAAAGCAAGACAAAGGATTACGAGAACGAGGGAAAGTTTTTTCTTCACCATTGGTCACCTTCTTTGTGACCGCAAACCGGGCAGCAAGGATAGTTCGGATCAACCATTTGGCAGCACCATTTGCATTTTATCAGTTTCTCTTTTTCGCAGGGTTGCGGTTTTATAAAATGATATTCCATGCATTCCGGGCAGAGGTAAACATCGACAGTAAGAAAATAAGACT
>JAFOYK010000135.1 GCA_017424665.1 Oscillospiraceae bacterium | reverse complement strand
GTGATGGAAGGATTCTCGGATTTTCTGGTGATCTTGTCGATCTCATCAACGTAGATAATTCCGCGCTGAGCCGCTTCAACGTCAAAATCGGCCGCCTGAATAAGGCGAAGAAGAACGTTTTCTGCGTCCTCACCTACATAACCCGCTTCGGTAATGGTGGTTGCATCCGCAATTGCAAACGGAACACCAAGAACTCTTGCAAGAGTCTGTGCAAGAAGAGTCTTACCGGTACCGGTAGGTCCGAGAAGGAGAACGTTGCTCTTCTGAAGTTCAACGTCTTCGGTATCAAGTTTACTTAAAATACGTTTATAATGGTTATAAACAGCAACACAAAGAGTTGTTTTTGCCTCGTCCTGCCCGATTACGTATTTATCAAGCACCGCCTTGAGTTCAGCGGGTTTGAGAAGGGTTTTGGGGTCGATAACAGGTTTGTTTTTTTCCTGTTTTTTGCGCTTGGTCTTTTCAATGGGGTCAAGTTCGTCCTCATCATAAAGAATGGAGTTGCAAAGTTCGACACATTCATCACAAATGCAAACGCCGGGTCCGGTTATAAGTTTATAAACCATGTCCTGCGGTTTTCCGCAGAACGAACAGCGCATTTTGTGATCATCTTTATTGGCCATAGTCAAAAGCCTCCGAATTTATGCTTAATTATTCTCTGTGGTCAAGTACGTTGTCAACAAGGCCGTATTCCATTGCCTGCTGAGCAGTCATGAAATTATCTCTGTCGGTATCTTTGGTGATAACTTCAAGAGGCTGGCCGGTCTGTTCGGAAAGGATTTTGTTAAGTCTTTCCTTGATCGCGATAATGCGGTCGGCGTGGATCTTGATATCGGAAGCCTGGCCCTGCATTCCGCCGAGAGGCTGGTGGATCATGATCTCGCTGTTCGGAAGAGCAAAACGTTTGCCCTTTGCGCCGGAACTGAGAAGAAATGCGCCCATGGAAGCAGCCATACCTACGCAAATGGTGGAAACATCGCATTTGATGTAGTTCATGGTATCATAGATAGCCATGCCTGCGGTGATGGAACCGCCTGGGCTGTTGATATAAAGGCTGATATCCTTATCGGGATCCTGTCCTTCAAGATAAAGGAGCTGTGCAACAACAAGGCTTGCGGTGGTGTCGTTAACTTCGTCGCAAAGCATTATGATTCTGTCGTTAAGAAGGCGGGAAAAAATGTCATAAGAACGTTCGCCTCTGTTGGTCTGTTCAACGACCATCGGTACCAAACTCATTTTGGTATCACTCCTTTCGGATTTTAACGAAATTTGTCAAAAAATCTCATTATTGATATAAAGGACCTCCGGAAATAATTCCGGAGATCCTCCAATACAAAGATAATTATATTGCAGTTTCTCTGGAAACTGTTCCGCTTAATCAGTCAACAGAAGGATCGATTTCTTCGGTTTTCTTTTTGCGGGTTGCTCTTTTTTTAGGAGCGGGAGCTTCTTCACCTTCTGCTGCAGGAGCTTCTGCGGGAGCTTCTTCAGTTTTTTTCTTGGTGGTGCGTTTTTTCTTGGGAGCTGCTTCTTTTGCTGCAGCTTCTTCTGCGGTGATTTCGGTTACTTTTGCTGCGTCGCGAACAAGTTTGATTGCTTTTTCTACGCAAAGGTCAAGAGCAAGTTCTTCTGCGGGAACGATCTTTCTTACCTGTTCTTCTTTCATTTCATAACGCTCTGCAAGAGTTTTGAACTCTTCGTTCATTTCTTCTTCGGTCATCTCGATTTTTTCGAGTTTTGCGATTTCTTCAAGAGCAAGGCGGATTTTTACCTGGCGTTCTGCCTGGGGTTTAAAACCTTCGAAGAAAGTTTCTTTGTCTGCGCCGGTATATTTGAGGTATTCATCAAGAGTAAGGCCTGCGGTTCTTGCAAGTCTGTTTTCGAAATCAGCAGCAATGTCTTCCATTCTTGCTTCGTACATGCATTCGGGAATTTCTGCTTCCATGTTTGCAAGGATTGCATCAACGAGTTTTTCTTCAAGTTCTGCTTCGGACTGTGCGTCTGCTTTTTCCTGAAGTTTTGCTTTGATGTCAGCTTTGAGTTCGTCGATGGTGTCGAATTCACTTACGTCTTTTGCAAATTCATCATCAGCAACGGGCATTTCTTTAGCTTTGATGCTGTGGAGTTTGCATTTGAATACTACAGGAGCGCCTTTGAGTTCTTCTGCGGGATAATCTTCCGGGAAAGAAACGTTTACGTCGAATTCATCGCCTGCGTTGTGACCGCAAACCTGTTCTTCGAAACCGGGGATGAACTGGCCGGAACCGAGTTCAAGCGGGAAATGTTCGCCTTTGCCGCCTTCGAAAGGAACGCCGTCTTTGAAACCTTCGTAATCGATTTCAGCCTGGTCACCGTTCTGTGCGGGTCTGTCTTCAACTTCGATGATTCTTGCGTTTCTTTCAAGCATAACGGAAAGTTCGCCTTCAACCTGGGAATCGGAAACTTCGGTTACGATTTTTTCAGCTTTGATGCCTTTATATTTCTTTACGGAAACTTCGGGTTTAACGGTTACGGTTGCGGTAAGAGTGTAGCCTTCTTCGGAGCAATCTACAAGTGCGATTTCTGCGCGGTCAACGGGAACGATTTTTGCTTCAGCAACAGCCATATCATATGCTACGCCGTAAGTTTCGTTAACTGCATCCTGATAGAAGAATTCTCTGCCGTAAGTTTTTTCGATAAGAGCTTTGGGAGCTTTGCCTTTACGGAAGCCTTTTACTGCAAGGTTTTTGCCTTTTTCTCTGATTGCTGCGTCAACAGCACGTCCGAACTCTTCTGCGGTTACAGCAATGGTAAGCTTAACCTCATTGGTGCCGGTTTTTTCAATCTGTCTAAGTTCCATTATGTTGTTTCCTCCTGATAGATACGTTTTCAATAACTGTTAAAGTATATCATATACTTATCATAAAATCAATTATTTTATATAAAAATATTATATAATTTTTATTTAATTTTCCAAAATTTAAAGCCAAGATGGTCTGCGGAGATGAGTTTGAACTCAATTCCCATATATTCGCCTTCGTTTGCAAGGCTTCTGGAAGCTCCGTGAAGGTGTCCGTAATAAACGCGTTTTATTCCGTATTCCTTCAAAACGGAAATTATGTTCGGCACCATTTCGTTCGCATAGACCGGCGGATAATGAAGAAAAACGATTTTTTCCGCATCCGGAAAACGTTTTGAATCCTCAAGGGAAAGTCTTAAACGAAGCGCTTCCCTTTCGGAAATTTTATGGTCGTGTTCTTCGTTTGGCATAAAAACCCAGCCGCGGGTTCCGCAAATTGCCAGATCTTCCGCAAGTACCGAATTATTATGGAGAATTTCAAACGTGGTTATGCCGTTTTCTTTAAAAAACTTTTCCGCTTTCGTTCTGGTGGTCCACCAATAATCGTGGTTGCCTTTCATAACGATTTTTCTTCCCGGAAGAGCATCAATGAACTTAAAATCCGGAAGAGCTTCATCAAAACCGAGTCCCCAGGAAAAATCTCCCGGAATAACTACCGTATCCTCCGGTTTTATCTGTTCTTTCCAGCTCGTTTCGATTTTGCTTACGTAATCTTTCCAGCCGAAAAAGTTATCCATCGGCTTATCCGTTCCGAAAGAAAGGTGAAGGTCTGCCATTACCCAGACCGACATCAGCAGTCACCTCCTACGGTGCTCAAAACAAACCCTGCCATATTTTCCCTTTCGCAAACCTTTGTAAATCTCGGTTCTTTTTCCGAAAGTTCCGAAAGCTGTTTCGGCATTTTAAGACCGGAAATATTCTCAATTTTCTTTGCCGCTTCAAAATCATCCGGTTCGTTCATGCCGGAAATTGCTTTGAGCACGGCTCTTGGGAATTTATAGGGGCTTGCTGTTGAAGCAATGATGGTTTTGGTTTTGTCGCCTGTTACCTCTTTATATTTTTCATAAACTTCCACGGCAACGGCAGTATGGGTATCGCAAAGATATGAATATTCATCAAAGAGCATTTTAATGCGGTTTTCAGCGCCTTTGTCATCGGTATATCCGGCCGCAAAAGTTTCTTTTATCTTTGAAAGAATTTCATCCGGAACACAGTAAGCTCCGTGCTCACGGAGTGATTTCATAATTTCTATGATATACCCATCATCTTTATCACAAAGCTCGAAAACAAGTCTTTCAAGGTTGCTGGAAACAAGAATATCCATCGAAGGAGATTCCGTCATAAAAAATTCGCGGTTAACGTTATATTCACCCGTGCTCAAAAAATCCGTGAGCACGTTGTTAGCATTGGAAGCGCAGATAAGTTTTCCGAAAGGAACGCCCATCTGTTTTGCGTAATATGCCGCAAGAATGTTGCCAAAGTTTCCTGTGGGAACGGTTACGTTAACGGTTTCTCCTTCGGAAATTTCACCTTTTGCAACAAGATCCGCGTATGCGGAAATATAATAAACCACTTGCGGGAGCAAACGGCCGACGTTTATGGAGTTTGCGCTGGAAAAACGTTTTCCGTTTTCAGCGAGTTTTGCTCGGATGCTTTCATCGGTAAAAATCGTTTTTACCGCAGTCTGGGTGTCGTCAAAATTGCCTTTAACTCCGCAAACCGAGACGTTTTTGCCCTTCTGGGTCTGCATCTGGAGCTGCTGGATTTTCGAAACACCGTTATCCGGATAAAATACGATTATTTCGGTTCCTTCAACATCGCAAAAACCTTCAAGAGCGGCTTTTCCGGTATCGCCGGAAGTTGCGGTAAGGATAACGGTTTTCTTTCCGTCGCCTGCTTTTTCCGCGGATTTTACAAGAAAATGCGGAAGGATCTGGAGAGCCATATCTTTAAAAGCGCAGGTAGGTCCGTGCCAGAGTTCCAGCATATAAACGTTATCTCCGAGTTTTACGATAGGAGTGGGCTCGTCATTTTCAAATTTTCCGATGTAGGCGCCTTCCGCGCATTCCAGAAGTTCGTCTTCGGAAAAATCCGTCATGAATTTTGCAAAAATATGTTTTGCTCTTTCGCAGTAACCGAGTTTCGAAAGTTCGGTTATTTCTCCTTTTTCGAGCACCGGAATTTCAACCGGCACAAAAAGACCTCCGTCATCCGAAAGTCCTCTGATTATCGTTTCCGCCGAATCAAATCGCAGATTTTTATTTCTTGTGCTTTGAAATTTCACTTTTTCACCTCAAATCGCCTGCAAAAAAGTTATAAGCGTTTTTCCAGAATATTTTTTCGGCAAGTTCGCAGCCGAATTCTTTATTGACCAAATCATAAAGATTAGGAATATCTTTCATTTTACGAATTCCGTTTACAACGTCGCAGCCGTCATAATCACTTCCCATGCAAACGGCGTTTTCTCCGCCGAGCACAAGCATTCTTTCGATATGTTTTACTATATCGGAAAGATTTGCATTTTCCTCATTGTTATTGAGAAAAGCTTTGTAAAAATTAATTCCGACTATTCCCCTGCGGTGAACAATTTCTTTAAAATATTCATCGGTAAGGTTCCGGCGATGTCCGCAAATTTCACGAAGGTTGCTGTGGCTTGCGGCAACGGCGCAACTTACGTTTTTGAGCACGTCATCAAGTCCGGCATCCGAAAGATGTGAAACGTCGATGACCATTCCCATGCGTTCCATCTCTTTTATAACGTCGATTCCGAAAGGTTTCAAACCGAAGTTTTGATCGGTGGAACCTTTTCCGATCTCGTTTTCTCCGTTCCAGGTAAGGGTCATCATACGAACGCCGTCATTATAAAGATTTTCAAGACGTTCTATTTTTCCGCCGAGCACTCTTCCGCCCTCAACCGTAAGAATTGCGGCGGTTTTTCCGCTTTCGGTTATTCTGTCAATGTCTTCAATCGTCTTTGCCTGCTCAAAATGCTGCGGAAATTCCTCAAGCTGATTTTCAAAAAAATGTTTCGACATGGTGTAATAATTGAAAGCATCTTCACCGGAAATGACATCCGGACAGAAAATCGCAAAACATTGGCAATGACGTTTTATTTCTTCGTTTTTCGGAAAAGAAATATCAAGATAATCGCAATCAAGACCGACACTCTGGTGCATCGCGGTCGTTACAGTATCGCAATGAAGATCAAAAAAATCCATGAACAGCCTCCGTTCCGAAAGCATTTTTTATATGAACCTCGCCATACTTAGCAATATAAGCAACATCGTTCCACATAAACATTGTCGCCTCGCCATTATCAGTAGCAAGAGCAGTTGCAACATCAGTAGTACTCTCAGTAATTGTAGTTACATTTGCACCAGTAGCTGCATTAGC
>JAFOYK010000046.1 GCA_017424665.1 Oscillospiraceae bacterium | reverse complement strand
GAAGAATGCCGGAAAACCCGGGGGAATGTCTTGTTGATAAACATTCCCAGCTTAAAGCAATCCATGAAATAGGCGACACCGTTTCTGTCTATACCACCGATCCGGATGACCCCATTGAAGACAGCCTTGAGCGAACCGAATGGGAAGTTGTCGGAATCGTTATGAGCCCTCAATATATCGCTTATGACAGAGGAACTTCCACTATCGGCGACGGTTCCGCAGATACTTATATAATGGTTCCGAAGGAAAACTTTGTTCTTGAAGTTTACACCGACGTTTATCTTACCCTTTCCGGAACCGAAAACCTTTCTCCCTTCAGCGATGAATATTCCGCGGAAGTTGAGATCGCTTCCGAAAATTTTGAAAAAATCGGTGAAGTAAGAGCGCCAAAGCGCCTTGCGGAAATAAAAGACGAGGCGTATGAAGAAATAAACGACGCAAAAGCCGAAATTGCCGATGCGGAAAAGGAACTTGCAGAAGCGGAAGAAGAACTTGCCGACGCATATATCGAACTTACCGACGGTGAAAAGGAAATCAAAGACGGCTGGAACGATTATTACGAAGGCCTTGCCGAATATAATGACGGAATCAAAGAATTTGAAGAAGAAATAGCTAAGGCTGAAAAAGACCTTGAAAATGCCGAAGAAAGCATTTCGGACGGCTGGACACAATATTATGCCGCTTATGCGGAATATGAAAAAGGCCTTGCGGAATTTGAAGAGAGCCTTGCCGCTTCCGGAACCACCGCCGAAGAACTTTATTCCAACCGCGCAATGCTTGAAAACGTTATTAAGCAATATGAAAGCGTTCCGGGAATGGAAGGAATGGTCGAAAACCTTCGTACCCAGCTTGAAAGCATTAACTTTGCGATAAGTTCCTATGAACAGCTTCTTGCCGGCGGAAAAGAACTTGAAGATGCCCGCGAAGAACTTATAAAAGGCGCAAGACAGCTTAATAACGGTTGGGATAAGTTTTATGAAGCGAAGGCCGACGGCCAAAAAGAACTTGATGACGCAAAAAAAGAGCTTAACGAAGGTTACGCGGAACTTAAAGACGCGGAAAAAGACCTTGCGGAAGGCTGGGAAGAATATTACGAAGGCCTTGCGGAATTTGAGGAAGCAAAAGCTGAAGCCGAAACTGAAATTGCGGACGCCAAAATTGAAATTGCGGATGCTGAAAAAGAACTTGCCGATCTTAAAGAACCGAAATGGTACGTTTTCAGCCGCGACGATAACCCCGGTTACAGTTCTTATGAAAGCGACGTCGCAATAATCGACAGCGTCGGAAAAGTTTTCCCGATTTTCTTCTTCCTTGTTGCAATGCTCGTCTGCCTTACCACTATGACAAGAATGGTTGAGGAACAGCGCACCCAGATCGGAACCATGAAAGCTCTCGGTTACGATAAGAGAGCTATCCTTACAAAATATATCGTCTATTCCGCTTTTGCCAGCATAAGCGGCGGTGTTTTCGGAATTGCCCTTTGTGCAATCGTTTTCCCAATCATAATTTACAGCGCCTATGCCATGAGATACGTTATTCCCGCTCTTGAACTGCAGGCGATGCCCGGAACATGGCTTCTTGTTCTTGCCGTTTGCGTTCTTTGCACAAGCCTTGCGGTAATCCTTGCGGGATATTCCGAACTTCGAGAAAATCCTGCGGAACTTATGAGACCGAAAGCTCCTAAAGCGGGAAAAAGAGTTCTTCTCGAAAGAATTCCGTTCATCTGGAAGCGTCTCAGCTTCACAAGAAAAGTAACGGTAAGAAATCTTTTCCGCTATAAAAAGAGAATTTTTATGACCGTTCTGGGAATTGCGGGCTGTGCCGCCCTTACCCTTACCGGTTTCGGGATTCTTTCTTCAATTTCGGGAATTTTCGAAAAACAGTATGAGGAAATTTTCAGCTATGACCTCATCGTTTCTTTGGATTCGGATTCCGGCGAGGAAAACATCGAAAAGTTTATGGAAGAACTTGAACTAAACGAACTTTCCGAAAAAAATCTTCCGATTCATATAATGTCAGCAAGTTACGAAGAACTTAAAAACCTTTCCTTGGTTGTAACGGAAGAACCGGATGTTCTCGAAGAGATGGTTCTTTTCCGCGACCCGGAAAGCGGAAAAATTTATGAACTTTCCGAAGACGGAATCATAATCACTCAAAGGTTTGCGGAAAAATATGAAATTTCCGCCGGTGACGAAATAACTTTCGAATCCGACGAAAAAGAATTCACCGCAAAAGTAAGCGCCGTTGCGGAAAACTATACGGCACATTTCGTTTATATGACGGAAAACCTTTATGAAAAACTTTGCGGCGAAGAGCCGAAAACCAACGGCGTTTTCGTGATTATGTCCGAAAACGGAGAAAAAGCGCGGGAAGAACTTGCAAACGTCCTTATGGAAAACGAAAGCGTTCTCGCTCTCACTTTCTCGAAAGATTCCATGGAATCTCTTCAGGAAGTTGTTGAAAATCTTAATTACGTTGTGGTTCTTATAATTTTCTGCGCGGCGGCCCTTGCTTTCGTTGTTCTCTATAACCTTACGAACATCAACATAACCGAAAGAATTAGAGAAATTGCGACCATAAAAGTTCTCGGTTTTTATGATAACGAAGTTTCTCATTACGTTTTCCGTGAAAACATAATTCTTTCTATAATCGGTTCCGGAGCGGGCCTTTTCCTTGGAACATGGCTCCATGCCTTTGTAATGGCAACCATCCAGACCGATGACGTTATGTTCGGAAAAATCGTTCCTTTCTGGGCTTTTGCCTCGGCTTTCGCAATGACCGTTTTCTTCGCGCTGATGGTAAACGGAATCATGCATTTCCGCCTTAAAAAGATAAGCATGGTCGAATCGCTTAAATCCATTGAATAAATTAAAATTATTTTTAAAAAAGCGGTTTTATGTCTTTCTTTTTTAAAAAAGCCGTGTTATAATATATTCATCTAATTATGTCTGGAGGATGCTAAAATGCTCAGAATTGAAGATCAGATTGAAAACTCTACCGCTATGATCAAAACCGTTGATTATATGGAATCCCAGATTCGTAAAATCAACTCCGATGAAGGCACCGCAGATGCATTCGTTGCTGAAGCAAAAGCTGCTATCGAAAGACTTCGTGCAATCATGAAGGAAGGCAAAATCATCAGATAATCAAAGCGTAAAAATAAAATGCCGGCTCTTTGAGCCGGCATTTTTTATTTGTTTTTTAAAGAATAAGACAGATAAGCCCGCTGCAGCCTTCGTTTATAATGCGGCTGATGGTTTCCTGAAGTTTAAGCCTTGCTTCCTGGGGCATTCTTCCAAGCTTTGTGTGAAGCCCTTCGTTAACAAGTTCATGAAGGGATTTTCCAAAAATGTTGCTTTCCCAGATTTTTGCCGGATCGCCTTCAAATTCATCAAGAAGATAGCGAACAAGGTCTTCGCTCTGTTTTTCGCTTCCGACAATGGGCGCAACCTCCGTTGTGATATCAGCCCGCATAAGATGGATCGAAGGGGCGGAGGCGCGAAGTTTCACGCCGTATTTTCCGCCCTGGCGGACGATTTCCGGTTCCTCAAGGGTAAGTTCATCAATGGTCGGCATAACGATTCCATAGCCCACAGCCTCGACCTGATCGAGCGCTCCGCGGATGCGGTTATATTTCCGTCTTATTTCCGCAAGCTCTTTCATACAGGGCATAAGTCCGCTTTCACCGCTTATTTCAAGCCCCGTTTCCTCACTGAGGATTTTATAAAAAAGTTCGGGATTGATGATGACTGTGATATCCGCTTTTCCGGTTCCGAGGTTTATGTTTCTGACAGAAGCGTCTTTCACGTATTCACATTCCGAAATTTTCGGAACGATGTTTTTGATTTCGGAAATTCGCGAAATTTCTTTTGCGGAAGAAACAAGCGGTTCCATGACCGCTTTGCGGAGCCAATGTTCTCTGTCGAGAGAAACCAGCCATTTCGGCACATCCACGGCAATTTCACAAATCGGGAAAGTTCCGAGAACGTCCGAAAGAATTTCTTTAATATCGTTTTCGGTCATCTTAAGGCAGTTGATTGCTATAACGGGAACGCCGTATTCCTTTTCCATTTCAAAGACAATTTCCTTTGTTTCTGGAAATTCGGGGTTTTCACAGTTAAGGATTATAGCGAAAGGTTTATCGATTGCTTTCAGTTCGGAAATGACCCGTTGTTCAGCATCGTGATATTCTTCCCTCGGAATATCGCTTATTGAACCGTCGGAAGTTACAACAAGGCCGATGGTGGAATGTTCGGCAATGACCTTATCCGTTCCGATTTCCGCCGCCATGTTAAAAGGAATTTCTTCTTCGAACCAGGGAGTAAGAACCATTCTCGGTGCGTGGTTTTCAAAATATCCGATGGAGGAAGGAACGATATATCCGACGCAGTCGATGAGCCGCACGTGAAAATTCGTTTCATCGTCAAGCCTTATTTCCGCCGCTTCCTCCGGAACAAATTTCGGTTCGGTGGTCATAATTGTTTTTCCCGCGGCGGATTGGGGAAGTTCATCAATGGCGCGTTCCCGCCGATATTCATTTTCTATGTTCGGAATAACAAGAGTTTCCATAAATTTTTTGATAAAAGTGCTTTTTCCGGTGCGAACGGGGCCAACAACACCAATGTATATATCGCCGTTTGTTCTTGCGGCAATGTCGCGGTAAACGCTGCTGTCTTTCATAAAATTACCCTTCCTCTTTTCTTTTTTT
>JAFOYK010000151.1 GCA_017424665.1 Oscillospiraceae bacterium | reverse complement strand
TTCTTGTTGTGATGATGCTTGTCGCAATTTTCGGATTCATGCTTTTATTTGAACTTAAAGGTTACGAAAACAACGATTCTTCTGTTTTACCGATGCTCGGAACGATGTTTGTTTCGATAGGTTTTTCCCTTGGCGGATATCTTACGGAAAGCGCAAGACTTAAAAAAGCGGAAGACCCTAAACCCTTTTTCGGAAAACCTTTTATAATCTGCAACACAATTGCGCTTTCCGCAATTTTAGCTATGGCGATTCTTTAAAAAACAAAAAAGCCGCTCGGAAGAGCGGCTTTTGTTTTTAACTTTTATTAAACTCGAAGTTCGTCGGAAACAACAAGGCCCGGGTTCATCTTCATCATATAGTTGAGCGCCCAGAGACCGCTGAAAACAAGAACATGGTGACCGCGGTAATCTTCAAGAACTTTGGTTCCGTTAGCAAGGTCAAGCTGGTTAACGGGAACGGGACATTCGAGAATGAAGCGGAGATGTTCGTAAGGAAGCGGGCTCATATAAAGTTCAACGCCGTATTCACTCTGCATTCTGTAGCGGAAAACGTCGAACTGAAGGGTACCGACAACGCCGATGATGGCTTCTTCAAGGCCGTAGCCGGGAATTTTGAAAATCTGGATCGCACCTTCCTGGGCGATCTGTTCGATGCCTTTGATGAACTGTTTACGTTTCATGGTATCCTTCGGGCGAACGGACATGAAGTGTTCCGGTTCGAAGGTCGGAATTCCGGAATAGCGGAATTTTCTGCCGGGCATGGTGATGGTATCGCCGATGGAGAAAACGCCCGGATCGAAAACGCCGATGATGTCGCCGGCATAAGCTTCCTCGACAATTTCGCGTTCCGCCGCCATAATTTGCTGCGGCTGGGAAAGGCGCATTTTCTTTCCGCCCTGAACGTGGTAAACCTCGGCATCGCGCTCGAATTTGCCGGAGCAGATTCTCATGAAAGCAAGACGGTCGCGGTGAGCTTTGTTCATGTTTGCCTGAATTTTGAAAACGAAAGCGGAAAAACCTTCTTCAATGGGGTCGATAACACCTTCGTCGGAAGTTCTTGCGAGGGGAGAAGTGGTCATTTTAAGGAAAGATTCAAGGAAGGGTTCAACACCGAAAGTGGAAAGAGCGGAACCGAAGAAAACAGGGCTGAGGGTTCCGTTCTGAACGGCTTCCATATCGAAATCGCGGCCTGCGCCGAGAAGTTCAACGTCGTCGCGGATCTGTTCCCAGCTTTTTTCGCCGAGATAATTTGCAACTTCGGGGTCATCAAGTTCAATTTCTACGGAAGAGGATTTTCTGCCTTTTCCTTCGTCGCCGAAGAAAAGGATGCTCTTCTTTTCGCGGTCGTAAACGCCCTGGAATTCTTTTCCGCAGCCGATAGGCCAGTTCATCGCATAGGTGTCGATTCCGAGTTCGCGTTCAACCTCTTCGCAAAGGTCGAAAGGATCTTTGGTTTCGCGGTCCATTTTGTTGATGAAGGTAAAAATCGGAATATGGCGCATGGAGCAGACTTTGAAAAGTTTTCTGGTCTGGGGCTCAACGCCCTTTGCGCCGTCGATTACCATTACTGCGGAGTCCGCGGCCATAAGAGTTCTGTAAGTATCTTCGGAGAAGTCCTGGTGGCCGGGGGTATCAAGGATGTTGATGCAAAAACCGCTGTGCTGGAACTGCATTACGGAGGAAGTTACGGAAATTCCGCGCTGCTTTTCAATTTCCATCCAGTCGGAGGTTGCGGCTTTGGCTTTTTTGCCTTTAACTTCGCCTGCCTGGGCAATTGCACCGCCATAGAGCAGGAATTTTTCGGTAAGGGTGGTTTTACCTGCGTCGGGGTGAGAGATTATCGCAAAAGTTCTTCTGCGTGAAATTTCTTCTTTTAAGCTGGGCATTAAAATTCCTCCAATTGTAATTTAAGACAATTAATAATTTTACCATATAAACCGCATTATTACAAGCAAAAACAGGGTTTATTTTTAAAAAATAAACCCTGTTTTTTGTTCTTTAATTTTCCGTTTCCGGAAACGAAATTTTAACTTTATAAAGGTCGCCGTCAAGAGAAAGTTCAAAAGTTCCGCCGCAAAGTTCCGTAAGGGATTTTGCGATTGAAAGCCCAAGGCCGTTTCCTTCGCTGTTTCGGGAAACATCGCCCCGAACGAAGCGTTCCATAAGCGCTTCGGCGGTCATGTTAAGCGGCTCTTTCGAAATATTCTTAACAGTGAGCACGGCCGTTCCCTCAAGCTCTGTAAGGTCGAAATAGGCCCTTGTTCCCGGCTGGGCATATTTGATTATGTTCTGGATAAGGTTGTCGAAAACGCGCCAGAGAAGCCTTCCGTCGGTGCAGACGAAAACTTCTTTTTCCGGAAGATTTATTACCGGAGAAATTTCCGCCGCTTCAAGTTTTTCGGAAAATTCGCCGACGGATTGGTTTATAAGTTCGCCGATATCAAGAACTTCCTTATTGACGGAAATTGCGCCGCTGGAAGCTTTCGAAGCTTCAACAAGATCTTCGGTAAGTTTTCTAAGTTTCTGACTCTGGCGGTCGATGACCTCAATATATTCAAGGGCATTTTCGTTTTCGATGTTTTCCTTTTTAAGAAGGTCAACGTAGGAAACGATTGAAGTAAGCGGAGTTTTAAGGTCGTGGGAAACGTTTGTGATAAGTTCGGTTTTAAAACGTTCGCTCTTCATTCTGTCGTCAACCGCTTTTGACATTCCGTCCGCGGCGCAGTTGAGATTATAGGCATGTCTGCGGAGCATCGGCCAGAGTTCGCGGCTGTTTATGCGGAATTCAAAATCGCCGTTGGCAATGGCTTCGCCGCCGCGTTTTATCTTTTTAAGCTGGGAAGCAAACCAAATTGCAACACATGTTGCCGCAACGGTTATGAAAATTGCAAAAAGGAGGAAAATTGCGCCGTCGTAGGCGGTAAAGGTTAAAGCACCGATGAAGAAAATCAGAACACTGTAACCGAGAACGCCAAGGGCAAGTTTCCAGCCTATTCCAAGGTTTCCTGCCAGCCAGCCGAAAAATTTTGCAAAAATGTGGATACATTCATAAATAAGGGTGTGTTTCCACCATTTTTTCGTT
>JAFOYK010000096.1 GCA_017424665.1 Oscillospiraceae bacterium | reverse complement strand
TTTTATTTATTCCGCGGTTGGAATCCATCCCCATTCTGCCGAAAGTGACGGAAACGGCGATTGGGTTGAAAAAATAAGAGAATTTGCAAAAAATAAAAAAGTTGTGGCAATCGGTGAAATCGGTCTTGATTATCACTACGATTTTTCTCCGAGAGAAAAGCAGAAAGAAGTTTTTGCGGCACAGCTTGCTCTTGCAAACGAACTTGATTTGCCTGTTATAATCCACGACAGAGAAGCCCATGCGGATACTCTTGAACTTGTAAAAAAATACCGACCTAAGGGAATTATCCATTGTTTTTCCGGTTCTGCGGAAACCGCAAAAGAATTCCTGAGGCTTGGAATGTATATCGGATTTACCGGTTCGGTAACTTTTAAAAATGCGAACAAAATTCTGCTTGCTGCTGAAGTTGTTCCGGAAGACAGAATTCTTCTTGAAACCGACAGCCCCTATATGGCTCCGGTTCCTTACAGAGGCCAGCGCTGCGACAGCAGCCTTATTCCGGCAACGGCTGAACGTCTTGCCGAAATAAGAGGAACAGATGCTCAGACTCTTATTAATAAAGCCTTTGAAAACGGCTGCAGAATTTACGGAATCAATGCGGAGGAATTAAAATGAGAATCAGAAGAAAACCATGGGCGAGACCGGAACTTGCCGAATGGGAAAACTGCGTAGATGTTCCGGCAGAAAACAGAGGAAAATGGCATTCCGTTTTCAAAAACGATGCTCCTCTTATGATCGAACTCGGCTGCGGCAAAGGCGGCTTTATGTCTAAACTTGCGGTTGCACATCCTGAAATAAACTTTATTGCGGTTGATATCAAAAGCGAAATGCTCGGTCTTGCAATGCGCAACATTAAACGCGAATATGCCGCAGTTAACAGGGAAGTGGATAACGTTTATATTTTCAGCCAGGAAATTATGCTTATAAACAAAGTTTTTTCCGCTGAAGATGTTTGCGACAGAATTTATATAAACTTCTGCAATCCCTGGCCGAAAACCCACGACCATAAAAAACGCCTTACTCATAACAACCAGCTTATGCAGTACCGCGAATTTTTGAAAGACGGCGGCGAGATCCGTTTCAAAACCGATAATGACGATCTTTTTCTTTCTTCCAAAAGATATTTCACCGAATGCGGTTTTGAACTTACTTTTGTAACCGAAGACCTTCATAACTCCGGTTTTGAAGATAACATTATGACTGAGCACGAAAAAATGTTTTCCGAACAGGGGATTCCGATAAAATTCCTTATTGCTAAAAAATTAACAATCAATCCCTCTGAAAAAGATGCCAGT
Organism: Oscillospiraceae bacterium; assembly: GCA_017424665.1. GTDB lineage: Bacteria > Bacillota > Clostridia > Oscillospirales > Ruminococcaceae > UMGS1668. Next base: position 2,597 of record JAFOYK010000096.1, on the reverse strand, counting down.
GAGTGCGAAAATTGTGCTGAAACTGTCGAAAAAACTGTTGAACAGCCCCAAAATTGTGCTGAAAACTAAAAAATCGTGTATTTTGCGAAAAATATACCCTAAAACAATTGACTTTTATCCGCATATGGTATAAAATATTATTAGCACTTAAAAAGATAGAGTGCTAATTGAATTGTTTTTAATAAATAACATATATTTAGGAGGATTTCCAATGAACGTAAAACCCCTTGGAGACAGAGTTGTTATTAAAATGGTAGATTATGAAGAAAAAACCAAAGGCGGTCTTTTCATCACTGCTAACGCTCAGGATAAACCTGAAATCGCAGAGGTAATTGCTGTTGGCCCCGGCGGCATTGTTGACGGCAAAGAAGTTGAAATGCAGCTTAAAGTAGGCGACCATGTAATCATGGGCAAATATGCCGGCACTTCTGTTAAAATCGACGGTGAAGAAATCATCATCCTCTCCCAGAACGACATCCTTGCTGTTGTCGAAGATTAATTTTTAGTTAGTTAACTTTTCGGAGGTAATATATATGGCAAAACAGATGCTTTACGGCGATGACGCAAGACGCGCTCTTCAGTCTGGTATCGACCAGCTCGCCAATACCGTTAAAATCACCCTTGGTCCTAAAGGTTGTAACGTAGTTCTCGATAAAAAATTCGGAACTCCTATGATCTGCAACGACGGTGTTACCATTGCAAAAGAAATCTCTCTTCCCGATCCTTTTGAAAACATGGGCGCACAGATCGTTAAAGAAGTTGCTGAAAAAACCAACGACGCAGCAGGCGACGGTACCACCACCGCAACCATCCTTGCACAGGCTCTTGTTCGTGAAGGTATGAAAAACGTTACCGCAGGCGCAAACCCCATGCTTGTAAAACGTGGTATCCAGAAAGCAGTTGAAGTAGCAACCCAGGCTGTTATCGGCAACGCAAAAGCTGTTTCCGGTTCCCAGGATATTGCAAGAGTTGCAACCATCTCCTGCGGCGATCCTGAACTTGGTGAACTTATTGCAAAAGCAATGGAAAGAGTTACCACCGACGGTATCATCACTGTTGAAGACAGCAAAACCGCTAACACCTATATTGAAGTTGTTGAAGGTATGGAATTTGACCGTGGTTACCTTTCTCCTTATATGGTAACCGACGCAGACAAAATGGTTGCTATCATTGAAGACTGCTCCATCCTTCTTGTTGAAAAGAAAATTTCCTCTTTCCAGGAACTTGTTCCGATCCTCGAACAGACCATGAAAGCAGGCAAAAAACTCCTTATCGTTGCTGAAGATATCGACGGCGACGCTCTTACCAACCTTATCGTTAACAAACTCCGCGGCACCCTTAACGTTTGCTGCGTAAAAGGCCCCGGCTTCGGCGACAGAAGAAAAGAAATGCTTCTCGATATCGCGGCTCTTACCGGTGCAACCCTTGTTTGCGATGATATCGGTCTCAACCTTTCTGAAGTTAAACTTAACCACCTTGGCTTTGCTAAGAAAGTTAAAGTTGACAAAGATAAAACTCTTATCGTTGACGGTGCAGGCACCAAAGAAGAAATCCAGGGACGTATCGCTGTTATCAAAGCTTCCTACGAAACCGCACACAGCGACTATGACCGTGAAAAACTTCAGGAAAGACTTGCAAAACTCGTTGGCGGTGTAGCAGTTGTTAAATGCGGCGCTGCAACCGAAACCGAAGCAAGAGAAAAGAAACTCCGTATCGAAGACGCTCTCAACGCTACCAAAGCAGCTGTTGAAGAGGGTATCGTAGCAGGCGGCGGTGTTGCTCTTGTTAACGTAATCAGCGAAGTTGAAAAACTTCTTGCACATACTTCCGGCGACGAAAGAACCGGTGTTTCCATCGTTGTTCGTGCTCTTGAAGAACCGATGCGCCAGGTAGCGGTTAACGCAGGTCTTGACGGTTCCGTTGTTATCGACAAAGTTCGCCGTTCCAGAAAAGTTGGTTACGGTTTCAACGTATTCACCGAAGAATTCACCGACATGATCGAAGCAGGTGTTGTTGACCCCGTTAAAGTAACCCGCAGCGCACTTAACAACGCAGCATCCGTTGCAGCAATGGTTCTTACCACCGAGAGCCTTGTAACCGAAAAACCCGAATATCAGGGCAGATTCATCAACGAAGTTGCAGAAAAAATGCACCAGGTTCCGAAACCCTCCGGCAACTGGTAATTAAACAGTTAAAATTAAAAGGCTTCCCGAAAGGGAAGCCTTTTTTTGTTTAATATTTTATTTTTATAAAACCCTCACATCCGATTTTGGAATAGGGAAGAAAGCCGCAGGATTTATAAAACGCAATTGTTTTCTCGGTGTTATCGGTAACAAGCTGGGTTTGGTAAACATCCGGATATAAGTCGAGCATTGATTTGAGAAGCTTTGTTCCGATTCCATTTCGCTGATATTCCGGAAGTATTAGTATATCCTGAATAAACAGAACGGAAAATCCATCGCCCACGGCACGTATTATACCCACAAGTTTATCATCATCGTGAGCACCGAGGATTTTTAGCGAATGCTCAAACGCGTGCTCGAGCATTTCGGGACGGTTTGTGTATGAGCACCAGCCGACGCTTTTGTATAAATTTA
>JAFOYK010000141.1 GCA_017424665.1 Oscillospiraceae bacterium | reverse complement strand
GGTGGCACTTCTCACCAGGCTTGAGATGTATAAGATGATCGAACGCCTTGGGCTTGACCCTTCGAAAGCGGCGGAAATTCCTTCCGAAAGCACCGCGCCGAAGCGCAAAATGGAAGTTTCTTTCGGGGATTGTTCCGATTTTGCAGGATTTGAAGATTCCGTGCTCACAGAAGTGCTTTTCGAAAGCGAAGGGGACGACCTTACGGCCGTTTGCCTTGTTTCCGGAGAAAAAGCGGTGCTCATTGAGAGCGACGGCTTCTTTTTTGATGCTTCTTTTGCAAAATTCTTATGCTCAAAGGGCGCAAAGCGCACCGATGACCTTAAATTCCTTTCCCGCTGGGCGGAAAACCACGGCGCAACCGTTCAGAACTGCGTGATGGATTCTTCCCTTGCGGGATATATCCTTAACGTTTCCGGCGACGATTATTCCACCGGAAGGCTCGCTTCCCTTTACCACGCGGAAAGTTTCGAACTTTGCGGCGAAACCGATGCTCACAAGGAGCTTCTTGAAAAAGCGGCGGTCTTTTCCGACCTTTGCGAAAAGCTCCGGGCGGAACTTAAAGCCAACGGCGAAGAAAAAATTCTTGACGAAATCGAACTTCCCCTTGCGAAAATTCTTGCTTCAATGGAACTTCGGGGTTTCAAAATCGACCCGGAAGGCATCCGCAGTTTCGGCGACGAACTTTTGAGCACCATTTCCGAAACCGAGCAGAGAATCTATGAACTTTGCGGGGAAAAATTCAACATTCTTTCGCCGAAACAGCTTGGGGTGGTGCTCTTTGAGCACCTTGGACTTCCTGCAAAGAAAAAGACCAAGAGCGGCTATTCCACAAGCGCCGACGTTCTTGAGGATTTGCGAACCTATCACCCGGCCATTGACGAAATTCTTGAATACAGAAAGCTGACGAAGCTCAATTCCACCTATGTTGAGGGGCTTCTTAGCGCCCTTGCTCCGGACGGAAGAGTTCACACCCGTTTTAACCAGAAGGAAACCAGAACGGGAAGAATCAGCTCCCTTGAACCGAACCTTCAGAACATTCCGATACGCACCGAACTCGGTTCGAAGATGCGCGGATTTTTTGTTGCGAAGGAAGGTTACACCCTTATCGACGCGGACTATTCCCAGATCGAGCTTCGCGTTCTTGCGCATCTTGCAAACGACGAAAACATGATCTCCGCCTTCACCGGCGGAACCGATATCCACACCCAGACCGCCGCCCAGGTTTTCGGCGTTCCGGAAGATTACGTAACTTCTCAGATGAGAAGCAGCGCAAAGGCCGTTAACTTCGGAATCGTTTACGGAATCGGCGCCTGGAGCCTTGGTGAAAACATCGGCGTTTCCACAAAAGAGGCACAGCAATATATCGATAACTATCTTGCCCATTACAGCGGCGTTGACCGTTTTATGAAAGAAAGCATCGAGACCGCGAAAAAATGCGGCTATGCAGTAACTTCCTATGGCCGCAGAAGATATCTTCCGGAACTTTCTTCCAGCAATTTCAATCTCCGCGCTTTTGGCGAAAGGGTTGCAAGAAACATGCCCATTCAGGGAACGGCGGCGGATATCATCAAGCTTGCGATGGTAAAAGTTGAAAACCGCCTTGCTGCAGAAAAGCTTGACGCAAAGCTTATCATGCAGGTCCACGACGAACTTATTGTTGAAGCGGCGGAAACTTGCGCGGAAAGGGTTGCGGAAATTCTTAAATTTGAAATGGAAAACGCGGCAAAACTTTCCGTTCCCATGGAAGCCGACGTCGGAATCGGCAAAACCTGGCTTTTGGCGCATTAATAAAAAGCCTTCCCCTTGAGGGGAAGGTGGATTTTCTGCAATTTATTGCAGAAAAGACGGATGAGGTGTTTTGTAAAAATCCCTCCTCCACCCTTGCTGACGCAATGGTCCCCCTCCTCCTCCGAGGAGGCGAAAGCATCATTCACGCCGACGGCGGTTTTCAGCCAGCATTTTTTGCCCGACCGTTTTTATTTTAAACCATAGCAAAACCTGGCTTTTGGCGCATTGATAAAAAAACTCCCTTGATGTTGTAGGGGCGGATATTATCCGCCCGCATTTCAAAACGGAGTTTTGCGGAAAAACACCTCATCCGTCAGCTTCGCTGACACCTTTTCCTCGCCGGAGACGGCAGACCCCTCTGTCTGCGACATCTCCCCTAACAGGGGAGTCTCCTCAAGGGGAAGGCTTGAATATAGGCATTGATAAAAAAACTCCCTTATTAAAGGGAGATGGATTCGCCGTTTACGGCGAAGACGGAGGGATTCTTTCCGAAATTCCGGAAAATCCAAAAGGAATCCCCCGGTCTGCTTCGCAGACAGCCCCCTTTAGGCAAGGGGGCCTTATGAGGAAAAATATGAGCGACATCTGGAGTTTGTTTGATAAAATCAAAAAAACAGAAAAAGTTTCCGGGCCCCCGGAATATATTATAGTCGGCCTTGGAAACCCGGGAAAAGATTATGAAAAAACCCGCCACAACACCGGTTTTATGGCGATGGATCTTATTTCCGATAAACTTTCCTGCCACATTGACCGCCTTAAATTCAAGGCGCTTACCGCAACCGCCGAACTTTGCGGCCACAACGTTCTTTTAATGAAGCCCCAGACTTTTATGAACCTTTCCGGCGAAGCGGTTTTTGCCGCAATGGATTTTTATAAAATCCCGCTTAACAAGGTCATTGTCGTTTTTGATGACACAACCCTTGACGTCGGAAAAATGCGCATC
>JAFOYK010000180.1 GCA_017424665.1 Oscillospiraceae bacterium | reverse complement strand
GACCAGGTTATACATGGTTCCCTCGGCGTTTTCTTTTCTGAGCTGAACGTTTGCCCAGGGGCGGCGACCGGTGTGCGGGTCGGTTAAACCAACCGGGCGAAGCGGCCCGAAACGGAGAGTATCGTGTCCGCGGGAAGCCATTATTTCAACAGGCATGCAGCCTTCGTAAACCTTGGGGTCGGCAACGTCGAATTCATGAAGCGGAGCTCTTTCCGCGGAAACAAGCGCTTCATAAAACGCGTCATATTCGTCTCTTTCCATGGGGCAGTTAACGTAATCCGCTTCGCCACGGTCATATCTTGCGGCCATGAAAACTTTGTTCCAATCAAGGGAATCGGCGGAGACGATGGGAGCGACCGCGTCATAGAAAGAAAGGGTTCCGCCAAAGCGTTCTTTAAGGTTTTCGGCAAGAGCGTCGGAAGTTAAAGGGCCGGTTGTGAAAACAACAATTCCGTCTTCCGGAACTTCGGTGACTTCGCCGTAAACAATTTCGATGTTGGGGTCGCTTTTGATTTTTTCGGTGATATATTCCGCGAATTTTTCGCGGTCAACGGCAAGGGCGCCGCCGGCGGCAACCGCGGTTTTTTCCGCGGCTTCCATGGTAAGGGAACCGAGCATTCTCATTTCTTCTTTAAGAAGACCCGCCGCGGAACCAAGGCGCATTGCTTTAAGGGAGTTGGAGCAAACGAGCTCCGCAAAATTTTCGCTTTTATGTGCCGGAGAATATTTTTCCGGCTTCATTTCGCAAAGGCGAACGGAAAATCCAAGGGAGGAAAGCTTGTGGGCGGCTTCGCAGCCCGCAAGACCTGCTCCGATAACGGTTATTTTTTCGCTCATTTTCCGGCCACCGCTCTTTCGTAATCACATTCCGGGTTGGAACAATAGATTTTTGCGTTTTTGCCTTTCTTGTTGAGAAGGGTCTTTCCGCAGGTGGGGCATTTTTCGGCGGTGGGTTCGTCCCAGCTCATGAAACCGCAGGTGGGGTTGTGTTCACAGCCGTAATAGGTTTTTCCGGTTTTGGATTTTTTGGAAAGGATCCTTGCGCCGCAAAGGGGGCATTCGCCGCCGGTTTCCTTAACGATTCGTTTGGTGTTCTGGCAAGCGGGGTAGCCGGGGCATGCAAGGAATTTTCCGAAGCGGCCGGTTTTAACAACCATTTTTCTTCCGCATTTTTCGCAGATAACGTCGGTTTCCTCTTCCGGAACCTGGATTTTTTCGCTCTGGTTTTTCTGGGCAATTTCAAGGGATTTCTGGAAATCCTCATAGAATTTTTTCATCATATGGACCCAGTCGGTTTTTCCGTTTTCAACCTTATCAAGGTCTTTTTCCATCTTTGCGGTGAAATCCACGTCAACAATGCTGGAAAAATGTTCGGTGATAAGGTCAACGGTAACGGTTCCGAGAGCGGTGGGCTTAAGAGCCTTGCCGTCTTTTTCAACGTAGTTTCTGCTGATGATGGTGGTGATGATGGGAGCATAGGTGGAAGGACGGCCGATTCCGTTTTCCTCAAGAGCTTTGATAAGAGAAGCCTCAGTATATCTGGAGGGCGGTGCGGTGAAGTGCTGGTTCGGTTTGATTTCGCGAACTTTCAGAACGTCGCCGGAATTTGCGTGTTTCGGAATGGAGGATTTTTCCTCGTCGCCGTAAGGATAAAGAACGGAGAAACCGTCGAAGCGAACGGAAAATCCGCTTGCTTTAAAGCCGTAATCGCCGGCGCTTATATCGATGGAAACGGTGTCGTAAAGAGCCGCAGCCATCTGGCTTGCGATAAAGCGGTCCCAAACAAGTTTATAAAGTTTATACTGTTCGGGAGTAAGGCTTTCTTTAAGTCTTTCGGGAGAAAGTTCCGGCATGGTGGGGCGGATAGCTTCGTGAGCATCCTGTGCGCCGGCTTTTGCTTTATAAGCCTTGTTTGTGGTGGGAAGATATTCTTTGCCGTAGGTCTGTTCAATATAGTTTGCGGCGGCCTGTTTTGCTTCCGCGGAAATTCGAAGAGAGTCGGTTCTCATATAGGTGATAAGACCGACCGCGCCCATTCCGGGAACGTCGATACCTTCATAAAGTTCCTGAGCAATTCTCATGGTTCTTCTGGGCTGGAAGCTTAAACGAAGGGAAGCTTCCTGCTGAAGGGTGGAAGTTATGAAAGGCGGAGCGGGCTGTTTTTTGCGGACGCTTTTTTTGATTGCGCCAACGGTGAAAGGAACACCGTGGAGTTCGTCAACAATTGCGTTAGCTTCTTCGCCGTTTTTAATTTCAATTTTTTCGCCGTTTTTGGTTGCAAGTTTTGCGGAAAAAGCGGAAGTTTCGCCTTTTTCACAAAGTTTTGCGTCAATGGACCAATATTCTTCCGGTTTGAAAGCCTCGATTTCTCTTTCGCGGTCAACAATAAGTTTTACCGCAACGGATTGAACGCGGCCCGCGGAAAGGGAAGAACCGCCGCGAATGTTTTTCCAAAGGAAGGGGCTGAGTTTATAACCTACGATTCGGTCAAGAACTCGGCGGCCCTGCTGTGCGTTAACAAGGTCGGTGTCAATGCTTCTGGGCGCGGACATTCCCTGTTCAACGCCGAAATGGGTGATTTCGTTGAAAGTAACGCGGTTCTGGGCATCCATCGGAAGACCGAGAAGTTTTGCAAGGTGCCAGGAAATTGCTTCGCCTTCGCGGTCAGGGTCCGTTGCGAGATAAACGTTTTCCGCAGCGGCGGCCTGTTTCTTAAGGCTTCTGACAAGGTTTTCCTTGCCGGAAATAAGGATATATTGGGGAACGAAGCCGTTTTTAACGTCAATTCCAAGGGTGGTTTTGGGAAGGTCGCGAACGTGCCCCATGGAAGCAACAACGGTGAAATCTTCGCCAAGATATTTTTCAATGGTTTTTGCTTTAGCAGGGGACTCCACTATAACAAGGTTTTTTGCTGTTTTAGCGGAGCGTTTAGTAACTTTGGTTTCTGCTGCCGTAATAATAACCCCCTAAATTAATATTTTGCCTCCCGTGTTAAAGGGAAAAGTTTTATAGCCCCTCAGAGGAGGGGCTGTCTGCGAAGCAGACTGGGGAGGGATAATCCCAGATGAATGCATGTCTGTTCGCAAATTATTGGTAATCCCTCCTCCGTCATCGCTGCGCGATGCCACCTCCTCCTCCGAGGAGGTTTTTTACAAATTTGGGAGCCTTTTTATGCAATCACAAATCTTCTTCCGGAAGCGGGAACAATGAGCCCGAGAAGTTCAAGCTCGGTTAAACCGACCGCAACCGCGGAAGAAGGAAGATCTGTAAGATCGGAAATTTCGTCCGCGCTTTTCGGGGTTCTTTCAAGAACGCCGTAAATCGCCGCGGCGTTTTTCGAAAGGCCGGGTGGCGGAGCTTTTTTAACGGGCTTCTGCGCTTTTTCGGGTCTTTCGTTTTTTGCCTCCGGGTTTTTCTCGGTCTTGCGTTTCTGGATTTTATCAAGACTTAAATGGGAAATATATTCTTCGCCGAATTCGGTAAGAATATCCTTCGCGTCCGCAACGGGAATTGCCCCGGAACGGAGAAGGCGGAAAGTTCCCTGGGAAGTTGTTCTGTTAACGTCCGCCGGAACGGCGAAAACTTTTCTTCCCTGGTCAAAAGCAAGGTTTGCGGTGATGGAAGTTCCGCTTCTCGCGGCGGCTTCAACAACGCAGACCCCAAGGCTCATTCCGGAAACGATCCGGTTTCGGATTGGGAAAAAGCTCGAGCGGGCCTCCGCATCCGGAACAAATTCGCTTATAACCGCGCCGTTTGCGGCGATTAGTTCTTTAAGCTCAATGTTTTCCGGCGGGAAGGTCTTGCAAATTCCGCAGCCCTGAACCGCGACGGTTTTTCCTCCTGCCGCAAGGCAGGCTTTGTGCGCGGCGGAATCAACGCCGAGAGCCATTCCCGAAACGACCAGCGCTCCGGCGGAACCAAGGCCGCCGGCAATTATTTTGGACATTTTGCTTCCGTATTCGCTGATGCGTCTTGTTCCCACAACAGCAATGGCCGGTTCCATGTTAAGGCAGGTTTCGTCGCCTAAAACATAGAGAACGGGCGGAGCGGAAACAATTCCGAGAAGGTTCTGCGGATAAAATTCCGATTCTTTCGTAAGAACTTTTGCACCGTAATTTTCGGCGGTTTCAACCGCCCTCTTTGCAACGTCAAGGCTTGTTGCCCTGATGCGAAGAGCGTCTTTTTCGTTTATGGTTCCGACTTTTTCAATGCCGGAATCTCCGGAAAGGAAGAATTCTTCCGGGTCGGGAAAAACCCGAAGGATATCGTCAACAATTTTATTGCCGGGCTGAGCGGCAATTCCAAGCCAGGCCCAGTGTTCAAGACTCATTTTCGGGTCCTCCCTTCTTGACATAATCCGTTTTACTGTAGGGCGGGGGCTTGCTCCCGCCGTAAAAAGTAATCCGGAAGGATTTTTATCTCTGCATAGCCGCGGAATAGATCATGATGGCCGCCGCGGAAGCCGCGTTTAAACTTTCGGCTTTTCCGGGCATGGGGATCATTACCACGTTGTCGCAAGCTTCGATAACTTCGTGCTCAAGGCCGTTTCCTTCGTTTCCGATGAGCACGCAGGATTTTTCGCTGAATTTTACCCCCGGAAGGAGAAGGGCGTTTTCTGCTAAGGCAGAAGCATAAGTGGAAACCCCGGCTTCGCGAAGAAGCGCAAGAGCCTCCGCCGTTTCAGAAAACACCTTTATCGGAAGGCGGAAAATGCAGCCCATGGTTCCGCGCAGAACCTTCGGAGAAAAGCAATCGGCACAGGAGCAAAGGAAAACCCCGCGAACGTCCATTGCTTCGCAGGTGCGGAGAATGGTGCCGATGTTGCCCGGATCCTGAAGGCCGGAAAGAAGGACAAAAACGCCGTTTTTGTTTAAATCAAGCGGTTTTTCCTCAATTTTGCAAACAGCAAAAACCCCTTGGGGGGTTTTTGTGTCGCCGATTTTTTCCGCGACGGAACCGGTTATATTATACACCTCTTTTGCTTCGGAAAGAAGGTCTTTAAGATATTCCGGATATCTTTTTTCGGCTTCTTCCGTAACAAAAAGACGGAGAACTTCTGCGCCGCTTTTGCAGGCTTCGGAGCAAAGTCTTGCGCCTTCAACCACAAAAAGACCGCTTTTTTTCCTTGCTTTTTTGTCGGAAACAAGGGCTGCGGCTTCTTTAATTATTGGATTTTCACGGCTGGAAATAAGCATGGTGTCCTCCTGTTTTTGGAAAATTTGGAAGTAATTGTATGGAAAAACGGCCCATAAAATTACCCGTAAATAAAGCAATTCGCCCGAGCTTAAATAAAACTCGGGCGTTTATTGTCGAAATTAAAGAGCTGCTTTTGCCTGTGCGCAAAGTGCTGCAAAGCCTTCTGCGTCATGGATTGCCATTTCGGAAAGCATTTTTCTGTTAAGGGTTACACCGGATTTTTTGAGGCCGTTCATGAAGGAAGAATAGTTCATATCGTTCATTTTGCAGCCAGCGGAAATTCTGGTGATCCAAAGTCTTCTGAATTCTCTCTTTTTCTGTTTTCTGCCGATATATGCATAGCGGCCGGTTTTCATAACTGCTTCTTTAGCAGTTCTGAACAGTCTGTGTCTTGCGCCATAGTAACCTTTAGCAAGTCTCAGAACTTTTTTTCTTCTTTTATGGGACATAACTCCGCCTTTAACACGAGCCATAGTATTTAACCTCCGTTAATATTAAATAAAGTTAATAATTTCTGTTTTGTTTCTTCTTCTTAAGCAAAAATTATGCGTAAGGAAGAAGTTTGGTGAGTTTCTCCATGCAAGTTGCATCGACATAAGCGCCTTTACGGAGATTACGTTTACGTTTGGTGTCTTTTCTCTGGGAGTTGAGAATGTGGGATTTGAATGCTTTTGCGCGTTTTACTTTACCGTTTTTGGTGAGTTTGAAACGTTTTTTTGCGCCGGAATGGGTTTTAAGCTTTGCGTTCATTTTGATTTCCTCCTGATATTTGGTTTGCAAAAAGCAATTTTTAAACGAACTTATTTGCCGGTTTTGGAGCTGATGATCATTACCATGCTTCTGCCTTCAAGTTTGGGCATTTTATCTACGGAACCGAATTCTGCAACACCGTCGGCGAATTTCTGTACCATTTCGGTACCGAGTTCGGGGTGAGCCATTTCTCTTCCGCGGAAGCGAACGGAAACTTTAACTTTGTTGCCGTCTTTAAGGAATTTGATCGCCTGTTTGAGCTTGGTATTAAAGTCGTTGGTATCGATGTTGAGGGAAAGACGAATTTCTTTAACTTCGATAACTTTCTGGTTTTTCTTGGCCTCTTTTTCGCGTTTCATCTGTTCGAATTTGAATTTGCCGTAATCCATGATTCGGCAAACATGGGGATTCGCAGTGGGTGCGATTTCAACAAGGTCAAGGTTTTTTTCTGCGGCGATAGCAAGAGCATCTTTAAGAGAAATGATGCCGAGCTGTGCGCCGTCGGAATCGATCACGCGGACTTCTTTTTCGCGGATCTCATCATTGATGAGCAGTTCCTGCTTAGCTATTGTCAAACACCTCCAAAATAATTAAAAAAAGTGCGGTCACTTACTGCAAAAGAAGCACCGCACACGAACGAAGAAAACCAAGGGCGCATTATACCCCCATCGGTTTTTCTCAAATCTTTGCCGTGCCTGATTCACAAGATCGGACGGCGAGAACGGTTCGTTCTGCTTCTTTGTCCTAAATATTATAACGGCTCGAAGGCCCTTTGTCAATAGGAAAATTCAAATTTTTTTGATAATTATGCCGTTTTCAAGCCTTCCCAGAGGAGACTCCCCTGTTAGGGGAGATGTTGAGCGAAGCAAAACAGAGGGGTATGCCGTCTGCGGCGAGCAAAAGGTGGATTTTTTGCAACTTGTTGCAAAAAAGACGAAAGAGGGATAACAAGGATTCCCGGAGGGAAAGGCTCCCTTGTGTAAAGAAGATTCCCCTATCAGGGGAAATGTCGTCGAAGACGACAAAAGGGTAACTAGGCTGTCTGCGAAGCAGACTGAGGGATTGTAACCCTGTCCAATTAAAACCGGGCGGATAATATCCGCCGCTACCGTACCAACCCGATGCCGATTAAATTTTGCAAGGGCACACACATAGGTACGCCCCTGCGGTTGCTGCGATAATTCCGACCAAATTAATGTAGGGCGGGGGCTTGCTCCCGCCGCAATCCCTTCACATTAAATTCAGCCGGTAATCCATACAGAATCCCCCCGGTCTTTTTTAACCGCAAGCGGTTAAAAAATCCAGCCCACTTTAACAAGGGGGCCTTTTATATAATAATACCTTTAATAAAGTCCATTCCCGCTTCAGGGAAAACCGCAAGATCCACCGCCGCGGAAATTAGTTTCGCGGTTCGCCTGACCAGAATATCAATGTCGTTTGGCGAAACAAAATCCGAATCTGAAAGGCGGGTGACAGTCGGGCTTCCGATTGCAACCACCGGAACGCCGAGAGTCTCTTTTGAAAGGGCGGTTTTTCCTTTTCCGAAACCGGAACCGGGAGCAAGACCGAAATCGCAAAGCTGAACGGAGCGGCAAACGTTTTTGGCGCTTTCCGCCGCAAGGGAATCGATAACTATGACAGCGGCGGGCGAAAGTTTTTCCACGGCGGCTTTTATCAGAATTTCCGGCTCGATTCCCGTTCTTCCGAAAACCCCCGGAACAAGGGCAAAAAGCTTCCGCCCGAAAAATTCCCCGCAAAGAAGGTTTTCTGCGGAAAGGGGTCCAAGGGAATCCGCGGTCAAAAACCCGTTGCCGATTCCGACCGCAAGAACGTTTCCGCCTTCCGGAAGAAGCTTTTTGAGTTCGGCGGAAATTGCCAAAACCTCGTTTTCAAAATTTCCGAAGGGAAGCCGGGGAAAATCCGCTTCGACGGTGACGTATTTCCCCTTCGGCTTATCAAAAAAAGCCGATTCTTCCGCGGTTTCTATAAAGATTTCGGAAATTTCGGTTTTGCCGAAAAAGAAACTTCGCTTTTTTGAATATTCCGAAGAAATTTTGTTAATTATTTCTTTTGCAAGGTCGGTTTTTGTTGACATTTGGGTATCTCCTTTGTTATAATGACTAAGTACCGGTATTTTGCGAACCGTGTTAAAGCAAACCCGGCTTATTTTTGTCTGTTCAGAAATATTTTTCTGATAATGATGGCAAAAACCCTTGACAGAACGGATATTTTCGTGTAAGATGATTATTTGTGAATGTATCCGATGGAACGAAGGAGGTGTAGTACATGCCGAACATTAAATCTGCAAAAAAGAGAGTTAAGGTTATCGCAACCAAAACCGCTCGCAACAAAGCAATCAAAACCAACCTTAAAACCAACATCAAAAAAGCTGAAATCGCTTGCGCTAACGGTGCTGAGGATAGAGAAGCCGCAATCCGCCTTGCAATCAAAAAAGTTGACCAGGCCGCAGCAAAAGGTATCCTTCATAAAAACACTGCAGCAAGACGCAAATCTGCTCTTGCTAAAAAGCTCAACGCAGCTAACGTTTGATTTTTGTAAGTCTTTATAAATTGACACCTGAACCGGAAACGGTTCAGGTGTCTTTTTTTATTTATCCTTCGGCTTAAAGAAAAGCGCGATCAGAAACCCGAAAACGATCGCCGCGGAAATTCCGGCGGCTGTTGCGGAAAGCCCACCGGTGAAAATTCCGAGAAAACCTTTGTCAACAACCGCGGAGCGGACTCCCTTAGCAAGGCTGTGGCCGAAACCGGAAAGGGGAACGGTCGCTCCGGCGCCGGCGAATTCGACCAAAGGCTCATAAAAACCGAGGGCGGAAAGAATAACTCCGCCAACAACAAAGCCAACCAGGATCCGGGCGGGGGTAAGCTTTGTTTTATCGATAAAAATCTGGCCAATGGCGCAAAGAATTCCGCCGATTATGAAAGCTTTAAGGTATTCCATTTAAAAAATACCCCCTTTTTCGGTGGAAAAACAGATAAGATGGGCAATTCCGGGAATGGTTTCGCCCTGCTGAACGCTTGTGGGGCTCATCAAAGCGCCGGTTGAAAGGGCGAGCACGCTTTTGAGCACGCCGTTTTTCATTTTCGGAAGAACGTGACCGCTGAGCACCGAAGCCGAGCACCCGCAGCCGGAAGCTCCGCTTTCCACCTGCTGTTTTTCCCTTTCATAAAGCATCAGCCCGCAATCGTTATAGTTTTCCCCAAGGGGAAAACCCTCTTTTTCCATAAGCTTGAGCATCAGGTTTGAACCGACGTAGCCAAGGTCGCCGGTAACTATCAGATCGTAATCGGCCGGGTCGGTATAGGTATCCCGGAAAAACTGCGAAAGGGTGGCCGCGGCCGCCGGCGCCATTGCGGCGCCCATGTTGTTCTGGTCGTTTATTCCAAGATCTTCAACCGTTCCGAAAGTCACCGCCTTTATAAACGGCGAGCCTTCGCCTTTTGAAACTATCGCCGCGCCGGCGGCGGTGGCTGTCCATTGGGCGGAAGGCGGGCGCTGGCCGCCATATTCCAGAGGAAAGCGATATTGCCGTTCCGCGGAACAAAAATGGGAAGAAGCCACCGCAAGGCAGTTTTTTGCGGCAGAATCCGCAAAAACCGCCGAAAGCCCCACCGATTCCGCAAAGGTCGAACAGGCTCCGTAAAGCCCGATGTAAGGAACTTTCGAACCTCTTGCGGAAAAGGCGGATGCGATGCATTGGTTAAGAAGGTCGCCGGCAAAAATGAAATCCATATCCTTCATCTCAAGTTCTGCCTTTTTAAGCGCCTTCCAGCAGGCAAGTTCCTGCATTTTGCTTTCCGCCTTTTCCCATGTTTTTTCGCCGAAGCGGGAATCTTCATCGATTATGTCAAAATCTTTTCCAAGGGGGCCTTCGCCCTCTTTTTTTGAACCCACCGCGGCGGAAGATTTGATTCCGACTTCGGAATCTATGATTATCGTTTGTTTTCCGATTTTATGTGCCAAAAAATCACCCCGTTTTAAGGGTAGTTTTTGCGGAAAAATCTGAAATATGCAAAAAAAACAGGCGGAACAGAAACCTGTTCCGCTTTTTGTTTTATATGTGTGCGAATATTTTTCCGCTTTTGTCTTTTATAATTCCGTTCTTCTTGAAAGAACCTTTTACATACTCAAAATGATACTGAAAAACATCGTTTTTATCGAATTCTTCAACAATTTCAGGAATATGGAAATAGGATTTTGCACCGTAGATTATAAGAAGAGTTAAAAAAGAGGAAAAATATTCAAATTCTGGGCTACATAATTTATACTCGCTATTAAAAATTCTATTGGAAAGAGAATCGAAAAGATTTTCATGTTCAAAACCGTCATCATAGCAAGGGTCTGCACCGTAATCAAGCATAAGCTTTACCATTTCTAATTTTCTGTCAATGTCTTCATCATTATAATAATCAAGATAAATCATTTCCGAAAAAATATGTTCACCGTCATAATTATTGGCGTTTGGGTCGGCACCGTTTTCAAGCAAAAACCTCACCATTTTTACGTTATTGCATTCAATGGCGATTTCCAAAAGCAAATTAGGGCATATCTCACCCTGGTTGAGATAAAATTTTGATAAGTCCGCTTTTTCCGCCAATTTTTTTGCTTCCTCTATATCAAAATCCCAGTCCCAGCACATATCATCAAGCGGGAGCAAAAACTTTTGGTTTTCAAAATCAATCGTTTCTTCAATCTTTCTTCTTTCTTCGAGAATTTCCGCCTCTTTTTCAAGACGCTTTTTTTCGGCCAGTTCATTATCTTTAATGTCATAAAGCAGCATAAGTCCAAGCGAACAGAGGATGATTGAGATTAAGAAAAAAGGATGTACACCCATGCTGAAAACAAAAATAATTCCTCCTGTCCATAAAAGAAAAGAACAAAGTTTTTTCTCCATTCAAACACCTCCTTTTACCTAATTATATCACCGGCAAGCAAAAAAACAAGCGGAACAGATTTCTGTTCCGCTTTTTTACGGTGGCCAAAACTTTACATAAAAACAGATGCGTGGTATATTGAAATAAAGTTTTCCACAAAATTTTTCCGAGGTGAAAAAATGAAGCAAAGAGAAATTTCAGTAAAATCTTCCTTCGACGGAACGCTCCAGCCTTCGCTGTTTTTTGAAGCGGAAAAAGAAAACCGACCGCTTCTGGTCGGCCTTCACACCTGGAGCTATAACAGATTCAACCAGATAGAAAACATGCTTCCCCTTGCGGAAAAACTGAGTTTCAATCTTCTTTTGCCGGAATTTCGCGGAAGCAACCTTGAAAGCAACCCGGATTGCAAAAAGGCCTGCGGTTCCGAAGCGGCAAAGCAGGATATAAAAGATGCAATAGATTACGTTCTGGAAGAATATAAAATCGATAAAGAGAATATTTTCCTGCTCGGTTTAAGCGGCGGCGGACATATGGCTCTTTTAATGGCCGGGTTCTGTCCGGAATATTTTAAAGCAATAGGCGCTTTCGTTCCCATAACCGACCTTGAAAAATGGTCGGCGGAAAATCCGCATTATGCGCCGGATATTTTTGCCTGCTGCGACAATGACCCCGAAGAAATGAAAAAGCGTTCTCCGATGAGCTATCTTGATTCCGCGGCAAAAGCTAACCTGAAAATCTTCCACGGAAAACATGACCCGGTCGTTCCGGTAAGCCAAAGCGTGGATTATTTTAGTCTTATCTTGGAAAAACACCCCGAAGCCTCGGTCTATCTGGATGTTTTTGACGGCGGGCATGAAATTGATATGGAAACCGCGGAATATTGGATTATGTCGCAATATAAAAAGAAAAACAAAACAGCCGTTACCGGTTGAAAAAGAGCCTGACTTTTCGGTCAGGCTCTTTTTATATGATTTTCAGAATCCATAAAACAAACCCGTAAACGACAGAAGCCAGAACGCCGTAAACGATTACCGGCCCGGCGATGCTGAAAATTTTCACCCCCAAACCGAGCACGAATCCTTCGGTTTTAAATTCCATCGCCGGGGAAACAACCGCGTTTGCAAAACCGGTTATGGGAACAAGGGTGCCTCCGCCGCCGAATTTCGCGATTTTATCGTAAATTCCAAAACCGGTGAGCACCGCGGAAATTCCGATAAGCGTTATTGAGCACGAGGTCGAAGCGACGGGCGTGCTCAAACCGATTTTGAGGTAAAAATTCAGCAAAAACTGCCCCAAAACACAGATTCCGCCGCCAATTATGAATGCTCCGGCAAGGTTTCGGGCGGATTTTGTTTTCGGAACCGCCGCTTCGCCCATTTTTTTATATTCATCGGAAGAAAGGGACATTTTAAAAACTCCTTTTCGTTTTTTGTTTATTGTTAGGAAAAAGGGAAAAAATATTCCCGAAAAATTAAAAAACGGCGGTGTTAAAAGATGAAAAACAAAAAAACGGCGTTTCTTGCGGGAATTTTTGCCGGAATTTTAAACGGATTATTCGGTTCCGGAGGAGGAACCGTTGCGGTGCCGCTTTTAAAGAAAAGCGGCTTTTCCCAAAAAGAAGCCCAGGCAACGGCGCTTTTGATGATGTTCGTTCTCTCAACCGTTTCCGCCGGGATCTATCTTTTCGAAGGTCATCTTTCCTTTTCGGACGCGGCGGGTTTTATTCCCGGGGGAATTCTGGGCGGGGTCGCCGCTTCGGTCTGTTTTAAAAAAATAAAGCCGGAGCTGCTTCGGAAAATTTTCGGGGGCTTTGTAACCTTTTCCGCCGCAAAAATGCTTTGGGGGATAGTTTCGGAATGGATATTTTGATTGGATTTTTGGCGGGTTTTGCGGGCGGATTGGGCGTTGGCGGCGGCGGAATTTTGCTTCTCTATCTCACCGCTTTTACTGAAACGAACCAGCTTTCCGCCCAGGGGATTAACCTTGTTTTCTTTCTTCCAACCGCCGCCGCGGCGCTTTTTCTCCATTTTAAAAACGGTTTTGTAAAATGGAAAACCGCCATTCTTGCCGTTTTTTTCGGAATACCGGCTGTATTTTCAGGCTTTTTTATTGCAAAAAGTATTGACGAAACCCTTCTTCGGCTCGGTTTTGCGCTTCTTTTGCTGTTTATCGGGCTGAAAGAGCTTTTCAGAAAAGAAAAATGAATTTTTTAAAAACGGGGTTGACAAATCCGTTCTACAGCGATAGAATGAGATTGTAGAATTCTACTGCAATAGAACGAGGTGATAAATTTGGCAGAAAAACTCTTTTCTTCCGAAATTCGCGTAATGGAGCTTCTTTGGAAAAACGGCGAAATGTCCGCAAAGGAAATTGCCGCCGCCCTTTCGGAATCTGTTAATTGGAGCAAAACCACAACCTATACAGTAATTAAAAAATGTGTTGAAAAAGGCGCGGTTATCCGAACCGACCCGGGTTTTCTTTGCAAAGCCGCTGTTTCCAAAAACGAAGTTCAGGAATCGGAAGCTTTTGAGCTTATCGACCGTCTTTTCGGCGGAAAACCCGACCTTCTTGTTTCCGCCCTTATCGGAAGCGGAAAAATTGAGCCCGACCAGCTTAAAGCTCTCCGCTCCCTTGTAAAGGATTTGGAGGAAGATTGAGATGAACGGAATTATTTTCGCAAACGTTTCAGCTTCGGTGGCGGTTCTTCTGGTTCTTTTGCTTCGCAAGCTTTTTAAGGAAAAACTTTTTGCGAAAGTTTTCGTAATGCTTTGGCTTTTAATAATAATCCGCCTTTTGCTTCCTTTTGAATTTTATTCTTCGCTAAGCGTTTTCGCGCCGGAAAAAGAACCGTTTTTTTCGGAAGTTAACCAACCTTTTTATATCGAAAACCCGGAAGAATTCGGTTTTTCGGAAACAAAAGAGGAAATTCCCACCGTTTCTGAAAAAACAAAAAATGCCAAAATATCTTCAGAAAGTGCCCTTGTTTTTATCTGGGCTCTCGGCGGAATTTCCGTTTTGGGATTTTTTGCGGCAAGGCATTTTTATTCAGTAAAAAGGATCCTTAAAAACTCCGAACTTTACGATGTTCCGGAAATTTATAAAACCGGAAAGACCAGGTTTTATAAAAGCAAAAACCTTGCTTCACCCCTCAGCTTCGGAATTTTGCGTCCGGCAATCGTAATTCCGGAAGGAACGGAAGAAAAGGAGCTTCACTTTGTACTTTTGCATGAGCAGACCCACATTAAAGACAGAGATGCGGTGCTGAAAACCCTTGCGCTTTTTGCTCTTTCGCTAAACTGGTTCAACCCTTTGGTATGGTTTATGGTGAAAATTTTTGAAAGGGATATCGAACGTTATTGCGACGAAAGGGTTCTTAAAAAAATCGGCGCCGAAAAAGCGCTTTTTTACGCAAACACAATTTTGGATTTTGCTGAAAGGGAAAGTCTTTCCCTGAACTATTTCAGCGCCGCCTCCCTTTGCGAAAGGGTGACATCCATTATGAAAACAAAACATAAAAAACAGAATATCTTCGTTTCTGCGCTGGTTCTCGGTGCGGTTCTTTTAACAATAACCGCCTGCGGAACTTTGCCGGAAAAAGAAGAAAAAGAACCGGCTAAAACCGAAAATCTTTCCG
>JAFOYK010000150.1 GCA_017424665.1 Oscillospiraceae bacterium | reverse complement strand
TTGTGGCGCCGATAAGCTGAAGTTCCCCCCTTGCAAGCTGTGGTTTTAAAATGTTGGAAGCATCTATTGCGCCCTCCGCGGCGCCTGCTCCGACTATGGTATGGACCTCGTCTATAAACAGGATTATATTATTCGCGCGTATAACTTCATCTATTACGGTCTTGATTCTCTCCTCAAAGTCGCCCCGATACTTGGTTCCGGCGATCATAAGCGAAAGATCCAGAGAACAAAGGCGTTTGTTTTTAAGATTTTCCGGAACTTCCCCATTTGCCATTTTCTGCGCAAGCCCTTCGGCAATTGCGGTCTTTCCTACACCCGCATCACCGATAAGACAGGGGTTGTTTTTTGTTCTTCTTGAAAGAATCTGTATAACCCGGTTTATCTCTTTTTCCCTTCCGATGACCGGATCGAAAACATTTTCTTTCGCAAGGCGGGTGAGGTCACGGCTATATTTATCAAGCCCCGGAGTTTTCAGTTTTTGCTTTTCTTTGGGAAGAGTATCCCGGGAAAGCTGCATTGATGAAACTTCCCGGAAGAGCCCGTTTATATCGCACCCGAAAGAAGAAAGATATTTAACCGCCTTGCATTCCTGTTCGCGCAAAATTGCCGCAATTATCGTTCCGCTATCCGCGAGAGACCCAGTTTGTTTTGCTTCCGAAAGGGCATTTTCAAGAATCTTTCTGCAAAGAGGAGAAAAATCCGAAGGAGAAAGATTTGATTTTGTTCCCCGGCCGATGTTTTCCAAAAGTTTTCCCATAACTTTTTCGCAGTCGATTTTAGCTTCGGAAATATATTTTAATTCGGCACAGCCGCCTTCACGAAGAAGCCCCCAAAGAAGATGTTCCGTTCCGATGAAGGAATGCCCGAGCAGAGAAGCTTCGGCCATTGCGGTATTTATTGAGGAGTTTGCTCTTGGTGTAAAACCTGAAAATTTAAACATCTTGAACCTCGCTTTTCATATAACTTACACATTTTAATATTGTCGGTTAAATTTCGGTTATTCAAAAGGGAAAATTTGCATAACAAAAAAGAAATTATTTTGAAGTTTTTTATAAATAATTGAAACTCTTTTTGTTTTTAGTGACAAATTCAGATTTTGGTGTTAACATTAGGTATAAACGTTTTTTTGAGGTTTGAAATGTTCAGAAAAATTTATAAAAAACTGACCTATTCCCAATTTCTTGCGCTTGGCTTTATGATTGTAATTCTTTCAGGAACTTTTTTGCTTTGTCTTCCGGTTTCGTCAAAAACCGGAAACTGGACAGACCCTTTGACTGCGCTTTTCACCGCAACAAGTTCCACATGCGTAACCGGTCTTGCAGTAAAGGACACATATCTTTATTGGTCGCGCTTCGGTCAAATTGTTCTTCTTTTCCTGATACAAATCGGCGGACTTGGGTTTATGTCTATTTTCACCATTTTTTCGGTTTTTTTGAAGAAAAAAATTTCTCTCGGAGAAAGAAAAATCCTTGTTCAGATTTCCGGAAACATGAGATATCACGGCGTTGTTTCCATGATGAAAAAAATTATTTTTGGAACTTTGCTTATCGAAGGATTGGGCGCGCTTGTTCTTTCTTTTCGGTTTTGCCGCGAAATGCCCTTCGGAGAAGGACTTTTTTATTCGGTTTTCCATTCGGTTTCCGCTTTTTGCAATGCGGGTTTTGACCTTATGAGCCAATTCAGTTCCGAAACTTCTTTTTCATCATATTCCGGCGATTGGCTTGTTAACCTTACTCTTATGTCTCTGATTATAACCGGTGGAATAGGTTTTCTTGTTTGGGACGATTTTGAAAATCACCGTTTTAATTTCAGAAACTATTGTCTTCACAGCAAACTTGCTGTTCTGTCGAGCGCAATTCTTCTCTCATTCGGTTTTGTTTTTTTCCTCGTTTCAGAATGGAACGCTTCTTTTTCTGAAATGTCCGTTCCGGAAAAAATTCTTGCGGCAATGTTCCAATCCACAACAACAAGAACCGCGGGTTTTTGCACCTTTCCGCAAAACGAGCTCAGCGAAGCAGGGAAGCTTTTTACTTCCGTTTTTATGTTCATCGGCGGAAGCCCTGCTTCGACCGCCGGCGGAGTTAAAACAACTACCATTCTTGTTGTAATACTTAGCTCCATCGCTTCCGCAAGAAACATTAGAAATGTCACTATTTTTAAAAAACGCATTGCCGAAAACGTTGTTCATCAAGCAACTTCCATCTCCACAATTTATCTTTGCGCCATTATTCTTTCCTGTGCAATAATGACAATTATTGAACCTTTTTCTCTTTCCGATATGCTTTATGAAACCGTTTCCGCTGTCGGAACAGTTGGGCTTTCCGTTGGAATAACGGCGGAACTTACCGTTTTTTCAAAATTGCTTTTGATTTTGCTTATGTTCTTCGGAAGAATCGGCGGGCTTTCGCTTGTTCTTGTTCTTGCGGAAAAACAAACGCCCATTTTTATGGAACGCCCTGTTGAAAATATTTTGATTGGTTAAGGAGAAAATAAAATGAAATCTATTCTTGTTCTAGGTCTTGGAAGATTTGGAAGACATCTTGCCCACAAACTTCAACAACTTGGAAACGAAGTTATGGTAATTGATAAGGACGAAGCGCTTGTTGAAAAATATTCCAACACTTTTACCGATGCGCAGATTGGCGATTGCACCGATGAAGCGGTTATCCGTTCCCTTGGGGTAAACCAGTTTGATGTTTGTTTCGTTACAATCTGTGATGATTTTCAGTCTTCCCTTGTTACCACTTCCCTTGTTAAAAAAATGGGTGCACGCCACGTTGTTGCAAAAGCAAAAAGGGATATCCAGGCGGAATTTCTTAAGAAAATCGGCGCGAACGAAGTTATTTATCCGGAAAGGGAAATTGCGGAAAGTGTTGCGATGCGTTATAATTCTGACAACATTTTCGATTATATTGAACTTACAAGCGAATATTCGATTTATGAAATTCCTATTCTTCCGGAATGGGCAGGAAAAAATATTCTTGAACTCAATATCCGGAAAGAATATCGCATAAACATCATCGCAATTAAGCACAAGGAACATCTTCAGCCCATGCCGGGACCGGATTATGAATTCCGAAAATCCGACCACATTGTTGTGCTTGGAAAAAGCGACGATATTTTTCGCATTGCCGGAAAAGCAATTAAATAATAAAAAAAAAATACGCCTGCATTTTTATGCAGGCGTATTTTTCAAATTAAATCAAGAATTTTTGCGGTTTTCTCTTCAACAAGCGAAAAATCCATGGCTTTTATATAAAAACGTTCAAGCTCATCATGTTTCGCTTTAGCTTCTTTCATGCACAAAGATGCTTCCTCTATAAGACTTTTCGCAAAACGCAGAGCATAACGGATCTTTATTTTCTGTTCGGAATATCTTTCTCTGTCATAAAATCTTGCGGAGTGCAAAGTTCGCGTTATGGGAAAATCTATTTTATGGCGCTTGTTGACCGTTACAAAACCGATTTTTCTTGAAGGAATGAAAACATGTTCCGTTTTTTCAAAAGGAAAAATCGGGCATTTACAGGTTATTATATCAAGTCCGTTTTCAAGCGCATATTTTCTTACTGTATTCATAAAAACGCGCGAAGCGGCCCCTGTTTCGTCCTCAAAGGCATATATTCTTTCGCAAAGCGTTTTTGGGGTTTTATTCATGAACACAACGCCTTTTTCGGTAACCGCGCTTAAAAATCTTTGCTTTTCCGTTCCCCTGGTTTTCTCTCCCTTTCCGATTTCGTTTCGGCATATTCTTAAAGCCGCTTTTTCGATTTTCGAAACAAAAAGCGTTTCCGTTCCGATTTTTGCCGCCTCATCGAAAAGATTTGCCGCTGCGGAAATATATCGTCTTGCTTCTTCATGAAGGCGACGGTTTGAATCAAAAAGTTCGGCTATCTCTTTTTCGTGCTCAAGAAGAATTTCCTTGTTCCAGCAATCGGAAAGATCCACGGTTGTTTCGTAAATTCCCGGATATTTCGGTTCGACGGAATGGGGCAGGGTTGCGTCCGCGGCAACAATTTTTCCGTCAAAGCTTATTACGGCATCCAAAGAATCCGTATCAGCGGAACAATAAATAATTTCCGTGCTCGTTCCTTTTTCATTGAGCACCGAAGCGATTTTTTTGAGCATTGTTGATTTTCCCGTTCCCGGGCCGCCTTTTAAAAGAAAACATTTTCCGTTTGGTGATTCCGAAAAAAGCTGATCAAACCTTGAAAAATATCCTTTTGGCGCGTTTGCGCCCAAAAACCACCCGGGCATTTTATCAAAATCGGGCATTATGTATCTCCTCCCTTCGTAATTTATTTTATTCCGAAGAAAGGCGCAAGGTTAATTTTATGTAGCAAGGGAAAAACCGTTCCTTTCCCCTTGCTGAAACTTTTTTTGGATATCAGATAGAATCTATATCTATCATATCCCTGATATTAAGGGAACCTTCGGAACGGCGCATCTCTTCTTTTTTGGAGCCAATGGTATTCATATGGGTAAGAATACGTTCCTGCTGCATTGGGTTGAAAGCTCCAAACGGTTTCACCTTTTTGGGGTCGTTTTCAAACGCCGGTCCGCCCATGTTTTTAAGTTTCTCTCTGTTACTGCTCATTTCTTTTTCACCTCGGTAATATTTTTGACCGAAGAGCCGTTTATATTCCGAAAAATTATGGCAAAGCTTTTTTCGGCAAAATGAATTTTCCGGCGGAAAAAGTTTTTTCAAAAACCGAAACAATAAAACTTATTCCGCACCAGAGAAGGCTGTAAACCGGGCAGATCTGTCCGAGAATGTTTCCCGGCACGGAAGAATAGTTCCATACCGACATTCCGAGAAAAAGATTGAAAACAATTCCGAAAATAAGTTCAACCGCGGTTATTATTCCGCCGCCGACCAATGCCTTGAAATAATGAGGAGCGTTTTTAAGTTTTTTGAATGTTTTCATCAAAAGCAAAAGCGAAATTCCACCGGCGGCGGCCATTGACCAATGGCTGTAACCTCGCCATAAAGTTTCAAGAAGAAAATATCCCGCCGCGCCGAAAGCAAAAATTTTTCCGTCTTTTTTAAATTTTTCCATTCCTATCACCCGGAATTTATTTTTCTCTTAAAAGAGATAAAAATTCCGGGTAAAAAATGGTATAATTGTTTCAGAAAAACTTGGGGGGATTTTTGTGAAGCGTGTTCTTGTAATCGGCGGAAACGGAAGCGGAAAAAGCACTTTTTCCCGAAAACTCGGAGAAAAAACCGGTCTTCCCGTTGTACATCTTGATAAAATTTTTTGGCGCGGAAACTGGGAATATATTTCCCGGGAAGAATTTGACTTTCTGCTTGAAGATGAACTGAAAAAAGCAGAATGGATAATCGACGGAAACTTTGAGCGCACCCTTGAAGAACGAATGAAACATTGTGACACGGTTTTCTATTTTGATTTTTCAACCGTTCAATGTCTTTTCGGGGTTACCGAAAGGGTCATTAAAAATTTCGGAAGAACAAGAGAAGATATGGGCGGAAATTGTCCCGAAAGATTCGACCCTGAATTTTACAAAGCGATTTTGCGTTTTAACAAAAAGAACCGTCCTAAAACGAAAGCGCT
>JAFOYK010000193.1 GCA_017424665.1 Oscillospiraceae bacterium | reverse complement strand
ACTTTCTTCGCCGGCCGGTCTCCAACCTTGACGAGGTAAACACCGTTGCGGCGGGCAACTATTTTAACGATTGTCTGAAAAGTCATTGTATCGTCTGCAACCGTAAGCGGGTCGGAATAACGGAAATCTATCTCGTTTTGTCCGGGACCTTCTTCGTGGTGTGAACTTTCGGGACGGATGCCCATCTGTTCCAGAGTAAGACATATCTCGCGGCGGATGTTTTCACCTCTGTCATCGGGAGCAAGATCCATGTATCCGGCTTCATCATAAGGAATTTTTGTCGGTTTGTTATTTTCATCAAGCTCAAACAGATAGAATTCCTGCTCCGAACCGAAGGCAAAGGTGTAACCTGCTTTCTTTGCGTCTTCGACTGCCTTTTTGAGAAGACTGCGGGTGTCACATTCAAACGGTGTGCCGTCAGGATATGTAATATGGGTAAACATACGCACAACTTTGCCGTGTTCCGGTCTCCAGGGAAGCAGCATCAGCGTTTCGGGATCGGGGTGGAGCAGAAGATCGCACCTTGTTTCATCGCCAAAGCCTGCGATTGCCGAAGCATCAAAGGCGATGCCGTATTCAAAGGCACGAGGCAGTTCCTCGGGCATAATAGAAATATTTTTTTGTTTTCCGAATACAACACAAAAGGCAAGACGAATAAATTTAACATCTTCCTCCCGGACGTACTGCATTACCTCTTCCTCTGAATAATTCATAATATCCTGCTCACTTTCTTTCGCTTTGCGATAAAATTCTGATATCAGATTATATTTATTATACCATACAATCTGGGAGAAAACAAAACGTGAACTGCGATTTTTATCATTTTTCCATAGTTAATTGTGTAAAAAAGATTGTTTTTGCAGGAATTGCACAAAATAACTTCAAAAATATTGACAAAGTTTTTTTGCGGGTGTAAAATGCAGAGCGTAAAAGCAAGGCTTTTGGGTTTGAGAGTTCAAAATCGCAATCTTGCTTTCAGGAATCAAAACAATTTTATATATGAAGAAGGCAAAGGCGTCTTTAATGTTTTTTATATTAAAGGCGCCTTTATCTGTTTTTGCAATATTTCGGATAAGCTGTTAAGGAGAACGATCATGGAAACTGTAAAAGATTATTTTGCAAGTCTGGTTTTTGACGACAGAGTTATGAAAGCCACCCTTTCGGATGAAATATATGATTCGCTCAAAAAAACAATTGAAGAAGGCTCGGAACCTAATATAGGCGTTGCCAACGCGGTTGCCGCAGCCATGAAGGATTGGGCGGTTTCCAAAGGCGCAACGCATTATACCCACTGGTTCCAGCCTCTTACCGGGATCACCGCCGAAAAGCATGACAGTTTCATTTCTCCTTCTACTGATGGCGGTGTGATTATGGAATTTTCCGGGAAAGAACTTATCAAAGGTGAACCGGACGCTTCTTCTTTCCCTAATGGAGGCCTTCGGACTACTTTCGAGGCAAGAGGCTATACTGCATGGGATCCGACGTCTTATGCGTTTATTAAAGATAAAACTTTATGTATTCCTACAGCGTTCTGTTCTTACAGCGGCCATGCGCTGGACAAAAAAACTCCTCTTTTGCGTTCAATGGCGGCGCTCAACAAACAAGCACTGCGTATTTTAAGATTGTTCGGAAACAACAGCGTAAAAAGAGTGACCGGCTATGTTGGTCCCGAACAGGAATATTTCCTTATCACCAAAGAAATGTATGAAAAGCGTCCGGACCTTTGCTTCACCGGACGTACTTTATTTGGAGCAAAACCTCCGAAAGGGCAGGAAATGGGCGACCACTATTTTGGCGTGATCAAACCGAAAGTTGCCGCTTTTATGGAAGAACTTGATGAGGAACTCTGGAAACTGGGAATACTTGCCAAGACGGAGCATAACGAGGTTGCTCCGGCTCAGTATGAACTGGCACCGATTTATACTACCGCAAATATTGCAACCGACCATAACCAGCTTACGATGGAGATAATGCAGAAGGTGGCGGCAAAACATGGTCTTGTGTGTCTGCTCCACGAAAAACCCTTTGCCGGCATAAACGGCAGCGGAAAACACAACAACTGGTCCATTGCCACCGATACGGGACAAAATCTGCTTTCTCCGGGTGAGACGCCCTATGAAAACGCACAGTTTTTGCTGTTCCTTTGCGCTGTTATAAAAGCGGTGGACGATTATCAGGATCTGCTCCGAATTTCGGTTGCGACTGCAGGAAATGATTGCCGCCTCGGTGCAAGCGAAGCACCGCCCGCGGTTGTGTCCGTTTTTCTCGGCGATGAACTGAATACGGTTCTTGAAGCTATCGAAACCGATACGCCTTATAAAGGCGCCGAAAAGACCCGGATGAAGCTTGGGGTTGATGTTCTGCCAGGGTTCAACCGTGATACCACAGACCGCAACAGAACTTCTCCATTTGCTTTTACCGGCAATAAGTTTGAATTCCGTATGCTCGGTTCCTCCAACAGTATCGCCTGCGCGAATATCATGCTGAACAGCGCAGTTGCTGAGTCCCTCAGGATTTATGCCGACAGACTGGAAGGTGAGAAAGATTTCGAGACCGCGCTGCACAGTATGATTCGGAATACTATAAAAGATCATAAACGCATCATATTCAACGGCAACGGATATGACGAAAACTGGATCCGGGAGGCGACGGAAAAGCGAGGTCTTCTCAATTTCCGCACCACCGCCGACTGCATGCCTCATCTGCTTGATAAAAAGAATATGGATATGCTTATTTCCCACGGTGTGTTCACCGAAGCGGAACTGAAATCCAGATATGAAATCATGCTTGAAAATTACTGCAAAACCATAGTGATCGAAGCAAACACAATGGTCAATATGGCGAAGACGCAGATTGTTCCGGCAATCGAAGCCTATGCTGCGGATACTGCAAAGGCGGCTGACTCAAAAAAGACGCTGGACTCCACGCTTGTTTGCGGATATGAAACCGGCGTTGTAAGAAAGCTTTCTGCCCTGGCTGACCTGATTGCTTCAAAAGCCGAAGAGCTGGAAACTGCACTTATTTCTCTTGATAAGGCGGAAGATATCGGAGCGGAATCCATTATGATCCGCGATACGGTGCTGGGACTTATGAGCGAGCTCAGAATCCCATGTGACGAAGCCGAAACTATTACGGCAAAGAATTACTGGCCGATGCCAACCTATGCCGATCTGCTGTTCGGCATAAAATAAATGACAAAAAAGTAAAGGTGCGGAGCATTCAAAAATGAACAATTATACGGAGAAAAAACTTTTTACCGCAGTATAAGCGGAGCGGAAGATGATTATTCAAAAATAGTTAAACATCTTACCGGATATATAATGGAGGTATGATTATGTCAGAATGTGCGATAGTAGGTATAAATTGGGGCGACGAAGGAAAAGGCCGGATGGTGGATCTGCTCACTGAAAATTATGACGTGGTTGTGCGTTTTCAGGGCGGCGGCAACGCCGGACATACGGTAGTCAACGAAAAAGGAAAGTTTGCGCTTCATCTTTTGCCTTCGGGAATTTTCAGAAGCGGCGTTGTCAACGTTCTGGGCAACGGGGTTGCGGTGGATCCGGAAAATCTGTGGAAAGAGATCCAGGAAGTGATGTCAAAAGGCGTTGAAATCACTACCGATAACTTCAAAATCAGTGACCGTGCTTCTCTTTTGCTTCCGTGGCACAGAGACATGGATGAATTTGAAGAGATGCGCCTTGCCGATAAGAAATACGGTTCCACAAAACAGGGAATAGCACCGTTTTATTCGGATAAATATCAGAAAAAGACCATTCTTGCCGGGGAACTGTTCTATCCGGAAGAACTGAAAACTCATCTTGCGGACCTTATGGAATGGAAGAACCTGACGCTGACAAAGGTATATGGCGCAAAGCCATATACGATGGAAATGCTTGAAGAATGGCTTGAAACTTACTGCAAAAAAATCATGCCCTATATTTGTGATACCGGAAAATTTTTGAAAGAAGCAAAAGCGGATGGTAAAAATATTCTTTTTGAAACACAGCTTGGCTCGCTGAGAGATCTGGATTACGGTATTTATCCTTACACGACCTCTTCCAATACAACCGCAGCCTATGCGCCCATAGGTTCCGGACTTGCGAATGCAAAGATTGACGATGTGGTGGGGGTGGTAAAAGCCTATTCCACCTGTGTGGGCG